>JAFAUE010000075.1 GCA_019243475.1 Acidobacteriota bacterium
AAAGGGTTTCTGAGCAAGCTGGCCAGCAAGCTGAAGCCGCGCAAGGAACATCAGCGCGAAGAAGAGAATACCGTGCGCAAGTACATTCAGATCGACGCGCCGGTTGATCTCGAGTACGACCACCCCGTCGCCAAGCTCCAGGCCGGCGACCTGTTCGGCGAAATGACCTGCATGAGTTTCTACCCGCGCAGCGCGACAGTGGTCGCCGCCGAGTACACGGTTTGTCTGGAAATGCTGCGAAACGTTCTGGACGTTCTGCAGAAAAACAAGACATTTCGTTCCAAGCTCGATGCGAACTATCGCGCCCGCGCTTTGGAGACTCACCTCAAGAGCGTGCCGATATTCTCCTCGCTCACTCAGGATTTCATTGACTATTTGCGCGACCGCGTGGAGCTGCGGCGATTTACACCCGGCCAGGTCATCTGCCGGCAGGGCGATCCAGCGGGCAGCTTTTATCTGGTTCGCATCGGCTTCGTCAAAGTAAGTGAGCATCATCCAGGCGGTGAGCTCGTCTTGTCCTACCTGGCGCGGGGAAGCTATTTCGGTGAGATCGGACTCCTCTCCGATGAGGGTATTCGAACAGCAACCTGCACTGCCCTAGACCATGTGGAAGTGGTTCGTATCTCGCGAGAAGACTTCCTGGCGATGGTCGGGCGTTTTCCGCAAGTGCGTGCCAGCCTCGAGGCGGTAGCAAAGGAACGTATCGAGGAGAACCGCAGCCGTCTGCATAATCTACAAAATGTGCCGGTCGACGACTTTCTGCGTCAGGGATTGATGGATGCCCAAAGTCTGCTTGTGCTCGACTTGGACCGCTGCACTCGCTGCGACCAGTGCGTAAAGGCCTGCGCCGATGCGCATGACGGCATCACGCGGCTCATTCGCGACGGCCTCCGCTTCGATCATTATTTGGTCGCGACTTCCTGCCGGCAATGCCGTGATCCGCTTTGCATGGTGGGTTGTCCGGTTGGCTCCATCCGGCGGAGAAACTCTCTTGAAGTGATTATTGAAGATTGGTGTGTAGGTTGTGGTCTTTGCGCGAATAACTGCCCGTACGGAAATATCAATCTACACGAATTTGAACTTCCAAGCGGAGGTACAGGGCAGAAGGCCAAAGTTAAAAAGGCGACTTCCTGCAACCTCTGCTATGACCATCCTGAGCCGAGCTGTGTTTACGCCTGTCCGCACGATGCGGCGCATCGTGTGAATCCGCCCGAGTTTTTCGGCGAGATGCTTGGAGGTAAGGAGGTCAAAGCGGTGCCCTACAGCATGTCGCCAGGAATGATGGATCGCCGCTAAAGCCTATGCTCATTGACCAGACACATCGTCCCTGGCTTTGGCGGAGCATAGTTATTCTTGCCGTCTGTGCGGCGGTGTACGTCCCTTACAACCATTACACGTTGGGCGGGGCGCGGGGCGGAACCGTAATCGGAATCATCTACGGAAGCCTCGGCTTCGGATTCATGATTTTTGCCGGCTTGTTGAGCTTGCGGAAAAGGTTTCCCGTGTGGCGCATGGGCCGAACCTCCAGCTGGATGCGCGGGCATCTTTGGTTGGGCCTCCTCAGCTATCCGATTATCCTGTTTCACTCCGCGTTCAGTTTTGGGAAAGGTACGCTGACCTGGTGGATGATGTTGCTCTTCACCATCGTTATCGTCAGCGGGCTTATCGGGGCTGCGATTCAACATTACCTGCCGAAAATGATGACGCGGCAGGTGCCATACGAAACCATTTACGCCGAGATACCACGAATCCGCGGACAGCTCCTTGATGAGGCCGACGTTAAAGTCGCCGAGATTACCGGCATTACCATGAACCAGTCGGTGATTGCCGCGGCCGCGGGCAACGCCGGAGGCGTGATCGTGACGACTGTACAGATGGAAGAGCAGGTTCGTGACGAGCTTACCCGCTTCTATAGCAACGACCTTCGTCCCTATTTGGAACTGGAGGGAGGCAAGGGACAAGCGATCGCCGACCGCTCTCTATCTGCAGCAATGTTTATCAATGTGCGCACACGACTGCCCGAAGTTGTGCATCCCGTGATCTCGGACTTAGAGAGCATCTGCGAAGAGAAGCGGCAGCTCGACCGCCAACTGAATTTGCACCGCGTGTTGCACGCCTGGCTGCTGATCCATTTGCCGCTGTCGTTCGCCCTGCTGTTGATGGGTGCCGTGCATGCAGTGGTTGCATTGCGATACTGACGAGAACTAACGATGGCCGGACGCATACGCACAGCCAAAAGCCTGGGACAGCGCCACGACTTCCACTACTTCCAGCGTTGGGGGCGGTGGAGGTTCCTGCGTGCTTTCTTGATGATCGCGGTACCGGCGATCGCGGGACTCTGGCTGTTGGGCTTTGCTTTGCACCACGACTCCGAGCCCTATGCAAGCGGGCCGCTTTCCACTGTGCATTCTTTCACCGGGAAAAGATGCGGCACCTGTCATCGTCCTGTCATCGAAGCTGGTTTCTTGAAGGTCGGCTTCAGGCAACATGTGGACGACGCCGCTTGCCTGAGCTGTCACCAGGCTCCCGCTCATCAGGCGCTTCAAACATTCACTCCAACCTGCGCCTCGTGCCATGTGGAGCACACAGGTTCTCAGCATCTGCGGCAAACTGCGGATGAAACCTGCGTCCAGTGCCACGGCGAGCTGAAAGTCAAGAGCGGCTCTCCGCGGTATCAGACGGCGATCTACGACTTCGACAAGAAGCATCCTGAGTTCGCGCCATTGCGTACAGGATTCGGTGATCCGGGAACGATCAAGCTCAACCACTCAGTGCATATGCGGGCTGGACTATTGGGGCCAAATGCGCAGCCTGTGCAGATGCAGTGCCAGGACTGCCATCGCACGCCGGCAGATCAAAGCGCACCCTGGAAGTACGGTGAGTCACGACTCCTACAGACTTCTTTGCAATCGGGAAGCTCGGCGGATCCGCATAATCCTGCGATGCCGGAGGAACCGACTCGCCCTGGGATTGGTCGGGCCTACATGGCGGCTCCCACTTATGCCAGCGCCTGCCAGAATTGTCATGCGCTGCAGTTCGACAGCCACTTCACGGAATCGGCGCCGCACGACAAACCTCAGGTCGTTCATGACTTCATCGTGCGCAGGCTTACCGAGTACATCCATCAGCATCCTGAGGCGATCCACGAAACCCCGCGTCCCTTGCGTGTCATGTTCGGCGGCACGATTTCGCGCGAGCCGCAGACGCCGCGGATCGCTCGCAGTGCCGATGAGTGGGTGCGTATTCACACTGAAGACGCTGAGAACCTGCTTTGGAGAAAGACCTGTCAAGAGTGCCATACCCTCAGGTTTTCGCCGAATCAGACGACAGATAGTTCCGCTCTGCCGGAAGTGGCTCCCTCTCAGATAAAAGCGGTGTGGCTACCAAATTCTGTTTTTAGTCACTACGCTCATGCCGGCGTCAATTGCCAGTCCTGCCATACCAAGGCGCTCGCCAGCACGGAGACACAGGATGTGCTGATCCCGAGCATCACTACCTGCCAGCAGTGCCATAATGGGAACCCGGTCAAGCTCGGACAATCTGAGAACGGCTGCTTCCTCTGCCACCAATATCACAACTGGAAGCAGTCCCGCGGTCCATTCATTCCTACGCACGCGATGGACCAGCTTCGAGGTGCGGCTCCGCAACGGCCTTCGACTGAAGGAATCGTTGCTTCTCAGCTTTTCCTGCCCTAGCTCGCAGCCTTCAGTTTGGCTAACCGAGTCGCAATGCTATGGTTGAATAGCGCCAAATGGGGGATAATCGGTTTCCGAATTCGTTCTCCCGGTTGCTGAACAGCAGAGCCGCAAGCATTTTCCGCCGGCCCGTGTACATCTTCTGGCTGTCGCTGCTTGCGATCACATTCTTTGCCCTGACCTTCGGATTGAACCGACTGTATGCGCAGAAGCAGCAGCAGCTGAGTCGGTACTGGTACGGCAGGGCGCAAGCCGCTCTTGAATCTCATCAGGCAGACGAAGCTATATCCGATCTGCGCACTGCGCTGGTCTACTCGCACGATCGTCCACAGTACCTGTTCTCGCTGGCCCAAGCCCTGGAAGCTGCGGGTCGCATAACCGAAGCTCGTTCCTACCTTCTGAGCTTGCTGGAGGATGAGCCCGGCAACGGCCCCTATAACCTTCAACTTGCGCGTCTGGCGGCGAAGGAGAACGACGTCAGTCATGCAATGCGCTATTTCAATGGCGCGATTTATGGCGCGTGGGAATCAGATCCCATTTCGAAACGGCAGCAAGCGCGGCAGGAATTGGTCTCTTATCTTCTGGAAAAAGGGATGAATACCCAGGCGCGCGGCGAACTTCTCACCTTCACTACCGATATGCCCAAAACGGCACAATCGGAGTTCTGGGTTGCAAATGCCTTCAGCCGACTCGGCGACGATAGCAGTGCGCTGCAGTTTTACAAGGCTGGACTGCGACTCGACCGCCGCAACGCCGGAGCGATGCTGGGAGCCGGCGAATCTTCATTCCGATTGCTTCGCTACCACGAAGCATTGAACTACTTTAAGGCGGCCTTGGCTTTACGACCGGACGCTACCACGTCCGGTTGGCTGCAATTAACCTCGATGACGATGGACTTGAATCCGTTTCAAAGCCAGATGTCTGCGGTTGAACGTCGCCATCGTCTGATCCTGGCGATGGATATCGCCGACCAGCGATTGCGCGCCTGCACTCAGCTACAAAATGGATCTTCCGCAAACAGCCCATCGACATCGCAAAGTCTCCGAGCGCAGTGGATCCAACTCGACGATCAACTGCAGAACGCGCGCAGCGATTCCGACGTAGTCCAACTTCTCGCGCCTGCAGCGAACTTAATTGTGAACATCGAAAAGCAAAACCGGTGTAGTGCTCCCGCAGTGGGTGACCAAGCATTGCTTCAAATCTATGCCAATGCTGAGGAGTTGCAGCCTTGAGCGACGTCACGCCGGCGCTTGCGGATCACGTTGAAGAACAACCATCGGGCAAGGTCGCCTCTCAAGGTGAGCGCTTCTTCCTCGTGCTGGCGATCTTTATCGGAGTTCTGGCCGGACTCTCCGTAGTTTGCTTCCGGATCGCCATCGAGTTTGTTCGAATCACGCTCCTCGGCTCATCGCTGTCGCCCGGCTTCCCTCGAATTGTCCTCGCGCCTGCATTCACTGGAATTGTCGTTGCGCTGCTGGTTCTCTTTGCATTTCCCCGCGCGCGAGGTAGCGGCGTCAACCAAACTAAGGCGGCGCTTTACATCTATGACGGATACATTCCGTTTCGCACCGCCGTCGGAAAGTTCGTATGCTCGGCGTTGGCAATTGGCTCTGGGCAATCGCTCGGTCCGGAAGATCCGTCGCTGCAGATCGGGGCGTCGATCGCTTCCGCGTTGGGCAGACGGCTTCAGCTGAATCGGGAGCGCCTGCGCTTAATAGCGCCGATCGGTGCGGCTGCCGGACTTTCGGCGGCGTTCAACTCGCCTATTTCGGCCGTGTTGTTCGTGATTGAGGAAGTAATCGGCAGATGGACGGCCAGCATCTTCGGCGCCGTGGTGCTGGCTGCAGTCTCGAGCGTAGTTGTGGCGCGATACTTTCTCGGGTCTCAGCCCCTTTTCCGAATTCCTCCGGTGCAGTTCATCGCTCCCAGCGAGCTATTTGCCTACGGCGTCTTGGGAATTGTGGGCGCCATCGCAGCTGTGATATTCGCCAAAGCCATCGAGATTCTGCGTCCGCGCATGAAGTCCCTGCCGAGGTGGACGCAGTTTCTGCAGCCTGCGCTCGCAGGACTGATCATCGGCCTCATCGGCTGGCTCGGCCGTCCGGAGGTAATGGGTGCCGGATACGAATTCATGGATCAGGCAATGCATGATCAATTCGCCTGGAAGGTCATGGCAATTCTGGCCGGATTGAAAATTCTCTCCACAACCTTATCCTTCGTCAGCGGCACGCCCGGAGGAATGTTCGCACCCACTCTGTTCATCGGCGCAATGCTCGGCGGAGCGGTTGGAGGGGTTGAACGGCTATTGTTTCCCCACCTTACTGGTTCGGTGGGCACATATGCTCTCGTTGGCATGGGTGTTCTGTTCGCCGCATTCCTGCGCGTCCCGTTGACATCTGTCTTCATGGTCCTGGAGGTAAGCGGAAACTACTCAATCATCGTTCCTGTCATTCTGGCCAACACGCTCGCGTATCTCATCTCGCGCAACCTTCAACCGGTTCCCATTTTCGACATGCTGAGCCGGCAGGACGGGATCGATCTTCCCTCAATGGAAGAACAGCGCGAAGAACGCGTGCTGCGCGTCGAAGACGCCATGCGAGCGGTGGATGTGCCGATCGTCAACTCACACGAGACGATTGAAGATGCTTTGCACGCACTGGAGGCGACCAGCAGTCCTGACGTTCTTGTCGATGACCCACCGTTTGGCTGGTGCAGCCTTAGCCGGGAGACGCTCACCGGCATCGTGGTACAGGGGAAGGGTGTCGAAGTATTGTCAGAGATTCTCCCTGAAGCTCGCATGCCGGTGCTCTACCCGGACAACCGGCTTGAAGTTGCCCTCCGACACATTGCCCAGTGGCCGTTTCTCCCTGTTGTGCATCGTGCCAACCCAAAGCAACTGGTTGGATTGATCTCCCTGCGTGACGTTATGAGCGCGTTCGTGCAGTAAAGACCACAATCCTGAGCAGCCGAAAACTTAGCCTCAAAATGCATTTTTCCCAAAAACGGGACTATAATTCCGCGCAAATAGGGGTTACTCCCGTCTAAGAGGAGGCCCCACGCAGCCGACCCGGCGCACGACCGCTCCCGGGCAACGAGTTCGCGGGACCAGCTTAGAACCTTTTCGAGGTGCATATGCCTGGACTGTCGCCGATTCTTATGTTGCTCATCCTCTGGGGCGCAATCACCCTGGTTTTAATTGTTCTTCTCATTTATCGCAGCACGTTGTCGATGCATGAGGATGACCAGCTGTTCCTTAGCGAAGGCGAGAACCAGCTCGCTCAGGAACAGGCTGAACTGCAAAAAAAGATGGACAAGATTCAACCTTTCGTTCGCACATGCGGCGCCCTCTCCGCACTGCTTTTAGTAGTTATGGCCGGGTGGGGCATTTACGACATGTATAAGAACTTCTGATCAATTGATGCAGTAGGCGCATACAACTCAATTTGATCGGTCGCCGGACCGCCTGCGTTCTGTACAGGCGCGTTTCGGGACCGAGTACAGAACCCTAGGTTCTGAGCCAAGCCGGGGCTCGATATTTACCCTATTGCGGCAACCTACGCTCCTGAAGCAGCTTCTCTCCAGTTATCAAGTAGTACATGCCCTGAATACCTATTCACAGGGACTTTGGAGATGGAAGGTGGAGAGCACGGTGAATACAGGCAACAATACAGTGCAGCGCAAGGCCATGATGGTGGATGACGATAAGGATCGCTATCGTCGTAAAGAGCGGAATGAGTCGTTGAAACAGGCCGGATATAAGGTTTTTCCGGTTCTGCGCATGCAGGATGTCTGCGCCCGCTGCAAGCCCGGCGCGTTCGAGCTGATCGTGGTAAACGGCACCCAGAACCCCATGGGCGCTTTGGAGCTCTGCGATCAAATTAAAGTCAACGACCCAGACCAGAAGCTGTTTATGGTCGCAGACGCGAGTCAGGTGAACGCCAGCCGCGAGTACATCGTTTCAAATTGGAACGAGCTGAATCAGCGTCTTGCCGGCCAGCAGGAAAACAAGCAGGATCTGGTAGCGGCCTAGAGCCCAGGAACGCTAATCGCACGATCGATAAGGTAGCTTAGCCATTCCCAACTGGAAATGGCTCTGAAGATCCGATCTCCTGTTCTGAGGAGAGGCGAAGCACGCGCTTGGTCTGCACCGGCGGCGCATGGAGGACATAATCCATAAACGCCCGGATTGCGGTCGCGCCATCTTTGTATCCTTGTTCGATCGCGGGGCGCGCAATCCTGCCGTCGAAATCAAGCAGCGTCGCGGCCAGAGGAGCATCCGGACGAATCGTGAATGCCTTTAAGTAGCGGTAGGTGTGCGCTCCGATTTCCAGGATGATCTCCTCGGGCCGCCATCCCATTCTCGATGCGTAGCTCTCGCAGATCTGGTTCACACTCTGCACGACTCGCAAGTCGGCGATTACATTTCTCGACATCAGAATGTCAAACGCCCGCATGCCTACGTCGAGGAATGTCTTTATTTTGGGTACGACCTCCTGAGCCGGATCCACGGTGATGAGAAAGACCACGTCTGCACCCAGACGGATCGCAGGCGTAATGGGCTGCTTGGCTACCAGGCCCCCGTCCGACCACAGCCCGCCGTGCATTCTTACCGGTTCATACGCCATCGGGAACGCTGACGACGCAATCACCGCTCGAATCAAGTCATGCGCGTGTTCAAAATGGGAACGAATGAACTCTGCATCGACTCCCGGATCGTTTGCAACCTCATGGAGTTTCTTGTTGATGAAGTACTTTTCCCGTCCCGTGTAAAGTTCAGCCGCAGTCATCACCAAACGAATCGGGGATCGGCGCAGTCGACGCTGGTGAATTCTGCGCTTGAGAAAACGCGTGCGCTCGTAGTTCTGGAAGAGGCCGGAATCGAGCGGCGATTTCAGAATCTTGTGGCTGAATAGGCTGATGCGGTTACGCAATAGCGACCAGAGTAAAAGCAGGGAAAGCGCGGTCACGCTTAAAGCGATCGAGCTGCCGGTCGTGAGCATGAAAACCGGCGTCGCCTTGAAATGCACATGCGTGGTGATCAATACCCAGAATAAGAAACCGAGAATGATGGCATTCGCAATCAGGGATGAAATCAGCTTCTTTTTCTCCGGCATCCAGCGATTGCGTCCGAGAAGATGCAGCAGCACGTAGTACGCATAGGAAAGTTCTGTGTAGGAGAAGAGCACACTTAGACCGGCGGCGCCCAGTAGCAGCCAGGTCAGCAATGGCGTGTCCTGGTGAAAGAAGATTCCGAAGCGATGCATCAGATCAGCGGCCGCATTGCCGAAGCCTGCAGTCGCGGCGATGAGTCCGGCCAGAATAATGATGTACCGCGACCAGTCGATTCCCACCGTAGCTGGCGTTAGATCGAGCCAGCCTTGAACCAGGGGCTCGGCATTGCCCACATATCCACGTCCGTGCGCTGCATACGAGGCGGCGTTGATTGCGCCAATCGAGGTCGAGGTAAGGATGTGGCTGGGAAGATGGGCATCCTGGAAGGCCAGTAAAACGCCTGCCTCGTAGGCGCCGCGCGCTCCGCCTCCAGACAACACGACCGCGATGCGTCCGGGGAATCGCTTCCACAGCCTGGCGACATCGTCCGGCAGGCTGGCACGGAACCGCTGGCGCTCCTCCTGGAGCAAATTGCTGAATTCCTGATGGATTTCGATGCAGGAAGGATATCGCGAAAATGCATTGAAAACATTGGTTAATCCGGTACCTGAGCAGGCGGGTGTGAGCAAATACGGAAGTACTGGGCTTGAGAATCAAGCGACTACGAAGTTCTTAAAAAGAAGAGCAAATCATTCACAAAAGGTCTCTTGACAAGCTGGTTTGAGAAGCAGAGAATCCTATCCACGTTAGGCGAAAATAAAGCGAAAGCAGCTGGATGGATTTCGCATGCTGAATCTTGCTTCTGACCTGCGCAGCCGCGTAGAAGCGGCCCTTGAACATCGCATTCCCCACGCTCTTACTCCGATCCAGAGAACGACCCCGGAACTGATGCCGACCGGCATTGGATCTGTGGACACGCTCACTGGAGGAATTCCCTTGGGATGTCTCACAGAAATTTGCGGTACGGAATCTTCCGGTCGCACCAGCGTGCTCATGGCAATCATCGCGCAATCTATGCGCCGAGGAGAGATATGCGCGCTGGTGGATGCGAGCGATGCCTTCGATCCGCAGTCGGCAACCAATGCAGGAGTGGAGTTGGAAAAGCTTCTATGGGTGCGATGTGGACGCGTGAATTTGGACGATAGTACGCGATCAGCCAGGATTGAGTCGGCGCTCAAATGTACAGATCTCCTTCTGCAGGCTGGGGGATTTGGGCTTGTGGTGCTCGATCTGGCCGATACTCCTGTTTCGGCAGCGCGGCGTATTCCGCTTACAACGTGGTTTCGTTTTCGTCGCGCAGTGGAACATACAAAGACTGCGCTGGTCGTTCTTGAAGAACAACCCCACGCTAAAAGCTGCGCCTCGCTGGTAATGGAGTTTACTGTGGCGCAATCCACCTGGACTGAGGCCGCGGAGCAACGCGGAACAATTATTGGCGTTCACGGAGATGCGCTGGAGGGAGTCTCCTTTCGCGTGACTTCCCAGGGTGTGGCTGTTCCGTTTGAGAGGCCGGCATCTTCCTTTGAAACTCCGCAGCGCTGGAATACCCCGCGCCTGCTCAGCGCTATGCATGTCCATCTACAAGTGATGCGCTCACGTGGTTTGCGCGAGATGCAAAAGTTCCCAGCACAATCAGAACGTGTGCATTCGCAGCTTCTAAGCTGCTCAGCTTCTGAACCGCTGGCAGGCCTAGAGGCTTAGCAGCTTAGAAGCTTCTTCCGATTGCCGCTTATGTTCGCCTGTATCTACGTTCCTGATTTTCCTGCGCAAGCGTTGACGCGCGTCTCGCCTGAACTGCGCGATCAAGCCATCGCTGTACTCGACGGAACGCCGCCGCTGCTCACGGTGATTGCTGCTAATCCTCGTGCGCGCGACATGGGAATTCAGGTTTCCATGACCAAATTGCACGCCGAAGCTTGCGCGGGTCTGCAATTGCTCCGCCGCTCCTTGCTGCAGGAAGCCGCAGCGCATGACGCCTTACTGGACTCAGCCAGCAGTTTCTCTCCGCGCGTAGAAGACACGCAATTGCGCACCCCAGGCAGTCATCTTCCCGGCGACACCATCATCCTCGATATCTCCGGCCTCAATCGCCTGCTGGGGTCTGCAGCAAAGATTGCACATGAGATTTTCTCTGCCGTTTCCAAAATGGGACTCATTGCAAATGTTGCCATTGCCGACAATCCCGATGCCGCCATGCATCTGGCACGTGGCTTCCTCGGCGTGACCGTGGCTGCACCGGGAACGGAAGCGCGGCGCCTGGCGACATTGCCTGTCACTCTGCTCGGGGCTGCACCGGCAATGCTGGAGACCCTGGAAAGCTGGGGCATCCATGATTTTGGCTCACTGGCGGCTTTGCCCGAAGTGGCACTGAGTCAGCGGCTCGGACAAGAAGGCCTGCGTCTGCAAAAGCTCGCATGCGGAAGCACGCGGCGTACGCTCGTGCCCGCTGAGATGCCGCTCAAATTCGAAGAAACATTCGAGCTTGAAGATGCGCTTGAACTCCTTGAGCCACTGGCTTTCCTTTTGAATCGCATGTTGGAGCAGATATGCGCCCGCTTGCTGGCGCGCTCTCTTGCTGCCAACGAGATGCGTCTCGCGCTGGAGTTGACCGGTTATGAAGATCAATCGGCCGCCGAGCAGGAGGCGAGAAAAACGGCATACGAACGTACCTTCCAGTTTCCTGTACCGATGCAGGATTGCCGGACATTCCTCAAACTTTTGCAGCTTGATCTCGCTGCACATCCGCCGGGTGGGCCGGTAAAGAAGATTTTGCTCGCCGCCAAAGCTGTTCCACCACGCTTTGCCCAGTCTGGATTATTTCTCCCGCAAGGACCTGCGCCGGAACGGCTGGAGCTTACGCTGGCACGCATTCGCGGCATTGTCGGCGACGAGCGCGTAGGTTCACCCGAATTGCTCGACACGCACGCCCCGGAAGGGTTTCGCATGAGGTCGTTTCATTCGAACAATTCCACCTCAAAAGGCGCGAAGGACGTGACACCCGGTTCTGTTCGTGGATCTTCACGCACGGCGATGCGCATCTTTCGCCCACCGCTTCAAACAAAAGTTCAACTGAAGCAGGGAATGCCGTCGCGCCTATTTCTACATGGTCAGAGGCATCAAGTTACCGCTGCAGCAGGACCATGGCGCAGGAGTGGTGGATGGTGGACGGAACACGGCTGGACCCGCGACGAATGGGATCTCGAACTTCGCACCAATGAAACTTCTCCTGTCTTGGTGCGGGTGTACCGGGATTTGACCTCGGCGAAATGGTTTGTAGAAGGGAGCTTTGACTAAGCCTTTTTCACCACGGAGGCACGGAGAACACGAGGAGAAAAATAGAAAAGGTCTTATGACCAATATTTAACGTCAGTGGCACACATCGCTCGTCGCCATATCCCAAGCCATTTTTTTGTCCTCTGGCTCTCCGTGCCTCCGTGGTGAAAAGCTTTTGCCCATGTACATCGAACTACACGCGCGCTCCGCTTTTAGCTTTCTCGAAGGCGCATCCTTGCCGGAAGCGCTGATAGCGGTCTGCGCCGAGTACGGCATGCCGGCGATGGCATTGCTCGACCGCAATGGTGTTTACGGCGCGCCACGCTTTCATCTTGCTGCGCAGAAAAATAAGCTGTATGCCCATATCGGCGCGGAAGTCACAGTCGATGACACGCTATTCGGCGAAGCCGGTCCGGCGCGTTATCCGCTATTGGCTGAATCGCGCGCTGGATATCAAAACCTCTGCCATCTGATTACCCGCACCAAGCTGCGCGCCAAAAAAGAAGAGAGCACTGCGCACCTCGAAGAACTCGAAGAGCACGCTTCGGGACTTGTCTGCCTTACTGGTGGCGAAGACGGCCCTCTGGCAGAAGCGCTCATGCGCGGCGGTTACAACGAAGGCGTGCGCACTGTTGAGTGCCTCACGCGCATCTTCGGCCGGCAGAATGTCTTTGTCGAACTGCAGCGGCATTTTGATCGCCGCGAGGAAGCGCGCAATCAGGCGGCAGTGGCCATCGCGCGGACACTGGGGCTTCCCATTCTGGCAACCAATGGCGTGTCCTATGCCACTGCGGCAGATCGCGAAGTGCTAGATGTCTTTACTTGCATTCGTCATCACCGGCAACTGGAGAATGCCGGACGTCTGCTGTCGATCAACTCCGAACGCTTCATCCGCACTCCTGCGGAGATGGAACAGCTGTTCGCCGATTTGCCGGAAGCAATTGCCAACACGGCGGAGCTCTCCCGGCGACTGACATTTTCTCTGGAAGATCTAGGGTACGAGTTCCCCAAATATCCCGTCCCGGAAGGGGAAACGATGATGTCGTTCCTGCGCGAGCGCGCGCGGGAAGGAGCGCAGCATCGCTACGGGCACAAACCTGCTGAACTGCGGCAACGCGCGCAAAAGCAGATCGAGCGCGAGTTGGCGCTGATCGAGAAGCTCGACTTGCCCGGCTACTTCCTTATCGTTTGGGACATCGTTCGCTTCTGCAGCGAGCAGCGCATTCTGGTTCAGGGACGCGGTTCTGCAGCCAACAGCGCAGTTTGCTACGCGCTGGGCATTACTGCCGTCGATCCGGTTGGCATGGAGCTGCTGTTTGAGCGTTTTCTCTCCGAACAGCGGGGGGAGATGCCGGACATTGATCTCGATCTTCCCAGCGGAGATCAGCGCGAGCGCGTGATCCAGCACGTTTACGCCAAATACGGAGCGCATGGCGCTGCGATGACAGCCAATGTGATTACGTATCGCGGACGCTCGGCCGCGCGTGAAGTAGGGAAGTCACTGGGCTTCGATGTTGAGACGCTCGATCGCCTCTCGGCGCTAGTGGGCTCCTGGGAATGGCGCGGCCCGACTGACACCATGGAGCATCAGTTTCGCCAGGCAGGATTCGATCTGCGCCATCCGCGCATCGCTAAGTTTCTCGACCTCGCGCTGCGCGTGCAGGACCTGCCGCGCCATCTCGGACAACATTCAGGCGGCATGGTGGTCTGCCAGGGACAGCTCAGCTCGGTAGTGCCGCTGGAGCCCGCGAGCATGCCCGGCCGCGTTGTCGTGCAATGGGACAAGGACGATTGTGCCGACCTGAACCTTATCAAGATCGATCTGCTCGGTCTGGGCATGATGGCTGTGCTGGAAGACTGCATCGAACTTATCCCGCAGCACTACGGAGACAAAATCGATCTTGCGCTTCTTCCTCAAGACGACGCGCCGGTGTATTGCGCTCTGCAAAAGGCCGATACCGTCGGCCTGTTTCAGGTAGAAAGCCGCGCGCAGATGGCCGCTCTTCCGCGCAATGCTCCAAAATCTTTCTACGACATCGTGATCCAGGTCGCCATCATCCGCCCCGGTCCCATTGTGGGAAAGATGATGAATCCATTCTTAAAACGCCGGCAAAACCTCGAGCCCGTGCGTTATGCCCATCCCTCACTGGAGCCGGTATTGAAGCGCACGCTGGGCGTGCCTCTGTTCCAGGAACAGCTGCTGCGTATGGCCATGGTGGTAGCCAACTTTACCGGCGGGGAAGCTGAGGAGTTGCGTCGTGCGATGGGCAATAAGCGCTCGCAAGCAAAGATGGCCGCCATCGAGTCGCGCCTGCGCAGTGGAATGACGGCCAATGGCATCACCCAGGCCGCGCAGGACGAAATTGTGCAGTCGATCGTCTCTTTTGCGTTATATGGATTCCCAGAATCGCACGCTGCCAGCTTCGCTCTGCTCGCCTATGCCAGCGCATATATCAAATGCCACTATCTGGCGGCCTTCACGGCGGCGCTGCTGAACAACCAGCCGATGGGCTTTTATCACCCGTCGACTCTGGTCAAAGACGCCCAGCGGCATGGCTTGCGCATTCGTCCAATCGACATCACGCGTTCCTCCTGGCCATGTACCCTGGAATGCGAATGCTGCGAAGATGTCGGCCCGCACAATCGCCCAGACTGCAAGATCACTCTGCGCATGGGTTTACGCTACGTGCGCGGGCTGCGCGAGGAAGCCGCCCAGGCACTCGTGCGAGAGCGCAGCGTGAAGCCGTTTGCTTCGGTTGACGATCTCGCTCGTCGCGTTCCTGAACTCAGGCGCAATGAGCTGACCATGTTGGCGCAGATCGGCGCGCTAAACAGGATTGGGAGCAGCTTTCATGAAACGCAACACTTCGGCCGCGCCGAAGACGATTTTTCTTTTCTGACGGAAGCCCCGTGCTCTAGCACAGGGTCGGACTTTAGTCCGATACAAAAAGACAACAAATGGGCTTCAGCCCCTGCTGCCGCTAAACAACTTCCTGCTGATGCGGGGAATCCCCAACTTCATCGTCGCGACGCGCTTTGGCATGTCGAACGCGGCGCCTGGGTAGAAGGTCCTTTACTGCAAAGCGTTACCGAACCTGATTCGCCTTCCCCCCTCGCACAGATGACCGCGGAAGAACGCTTGATTGCCGATTATCAGGGGACGGGACTCACCGTGGGCCCTCATCCCATGGTTTATCGCCGAGAGGAGATGAACCGGATGAGAGTCATCCAGGCAATCGATCTCCCCCATCTAAGACACGGACAATGGACACGAATCGCGGGCTGCGTGATCGCACGCCAGCGCCCCGGGACCGCTAACGGCTTCATTTTTCTCAGCCTCGAGGACGAAACCGGCATCTCCAACGCGATCATCACGCCTGATCTCTACGATCAGAATCGCCTTCTGGTGATTCACGAGCGCTTTCTGCTAATCGAGGGAATTCTGCAGAATGTCGAGAACGTGATCTCAGTGAAAGCGCACCGGGTAAGCAGACTGGAAGTGACCGCTGCTGAGACAAGATCGCACGACTTCCACTAAGAGGTGAGGCGTTTGCGGGTTAAAGCGTTTCAGGATGAGGCGTTTCAAGATAAATCGTTTCAGAATAAGGCGTTTCAGAGCGGTTCGTTTCAGACAAAATCGTTCAAGAAAATCCCGTTTCCGTCACTCATGGCGAATAGTTAAGCAAAGGCTTAATACCACCCGATCTTCGCGATTTTCTCTTGAAACGATCCTCTTGAAACGATTTTCTTTGAAACGCTTTATCCTCAAACGCCTCATCCTGAAACGCTTTACCTCCTCTGAAAAAGCTCCGCCCCGGCCTCCCACTCTCCCCTCTCGCTTGCTAAAATAAAACTCGTTGTTGTGCCATCTGTGGAGGTCCCCTGTGATCTTCGCGCTGCCGATGGGCGCTCAACCAATCCCCTGAAATTTCCGGAGAAGATCAACATGGCGAAAGCAAAATCAACCACAAAGAATGCGGCAAGTACGAATGGCGATGCCCGAAATGCACCTGAATTCAAGAGCAAGTCTGCGCTTCAGACCAGCTCTGCCGGCGATAGCAATGCCTCGCGCGGCGCAACTCCTGGCGCCCGGTCGACCGAGAGTCGCAGCCCCAGCATCAGCGAAGAGCAGATCCGCCGCCGGGCTTACGAACTTTACACGCAGCGGGGCGAGTCCCACGGACACCATGTAGAAGATTGGTTCCGGGCAGAAGCCGAGCTGCTCGGACAGCGGTAAAATCTGAGATCAACTTTTTCGCGTACTCAAGGGTGAGCGCTTTGAACAAAACGGTTCTACTGGTGGACGATAACCCGGTTCAGCTGGCTGCACGGCAAATGGTGCTGAAGCAGGCTGGGCTCGAGGTACAGGTTGCCACCAGCGCCGACAGTGCGCTCGCCCTTCTCCGCTCCCTGTCGCAGGCTCAGAATATCGGCGCGGTAGTCACGGACCATGTAATGCCGCAGGCCACCGGATCAGAGTTCGTAAAGCTCCTCCGCAATGTGAATCCCACCGTGCCAGTGATCGTGATCAGTGGATTGCCTGAGGCACAGCAGGAGTACGCGGGTTTAAATGTCACCTTCCGCCAGAAACCCTGTCCTCCGCCTGAATTGATCGAATTAGTCCAAACCGCTGTGACGAAATAGATCTTTCGGGCTCCCATTTCCAATTTCCTCTCTGCCTGCACATTCCTAAAGTGTGACGGATGTCTCTAAACGCTGCTTCGCAGGGGAAAGAGCTCGCCAGCAGCCCACATTCTGGTCGAATTCGGGAATCAAAGCGCGTAGAATCTTGTCATCCAGAAATCCTGATTTAGAACCCTGATGCCAGCATTCGGAAGCTTTGCCCTGATCCTCGCACTTGCTCTAAGTGCCTACTGCTTTCTCGCAGGAAGCTTCGCGCTTAGACAACAGGCAGTCGGGATTCCTAGTGACAGGTTGGCGGAAACCGCTCGTCGCGCAGGGATCGCGACGTGGATCGCGGTGGCCGCTGCCGCTTTCGCGCTGGTTTGGGCAGCGCTGAATAACGACTTTTCCGTCGCTTACATCCTTCATCACACAAACCGGGACTTGCCCACGCCCTACAAGTTTGCGGCGCTATGGTCGGGGCAGGAAGGCTCTCTTCTTTTTTGGGCGCTCCTCCTCAGCTCCTATGGGCTCGTTCTGCGCCTGCGCCACAAAGTGGATGTAAAGCTCACCGCTTACGCCTCGACCATTCTGGCAGCGGTTCAGATCTTCTTTCTGCTCTTGCTGAATTTTGCGGCTACGCCGTTCTCGATGGTGCGCGGAGCGGTGCCGCCCGACGGCAATGGATTGAATCCGCTTCTGCAGTATCCGGAAATGGTGATTCATCCGCCGATGCTGTATCTCGGCTATGTCGGCTTTGCTGTGCCGTTTGCCTTCGCTTTGGGCGCGCTGATCATGAAGTATCCCGGCGAGAAGTGGATTCATATCACCCGCCGCTGGACGATGGTCACCTGGTGCTTTCTTACCTGCGGAATCTTCCTGGGCGCCCATTGGGCGTATTCGGTCTTGGGATGGGGCGGCTACTGGGGTTGGGACCCGGTCGAGAACGCCTCCGTCTTTCCCTGGCTCACCGGAACGGCATTCCTCCATTCCGTAATGATGCAAGAGAAGCGCGGCATGCTGAAGACCTGGAACGTGTGGCTCATCTTTTGCACGTTCATGCTTTCCATCCTGGGAACATTCCTCACGCGCAGCGGCGTTGTCAGCTCGGTTCACGCGTTCGCTCAATCCTCGATTGGTGAGTGGTTCATCTGGTTTTTGGGGATCACCCTTGTGGTCTGCTGCTTCTTCTACATTCGCAACCGCGATCACCTGAAGAGCGAGCACCGCCTGGAATCGTTGCTTTCGCGCGAGTCGAGTTTCCTGTTTCAGAACCTAGTACTTTTGGCTGCCTGCTTCGCTTTGTTGTGGGGCACGCTCTTTCCGGTGCTCTCAGAATGGGTGCAGGGACACAAGATCACGGTCGGGCCGCCATTCTTTAATCGCGTAAACATTCCGATTGCGATGTTCCTGCTGCTGCTCACCGGCGTAGGACCGTTGTTGGCATGGCGGAGCACTTCATGGGCAAGTTTGAAGCGCAACTTCACGATTCCTGTGATTGCTGCTGTGGCGACAGCGATTCTGCTCATGGTCTTCGGTGTGCGTCCGTGGGAGGACGCCGCGCATTTCTATTCGCTGATGGCGATCTCGCTTTGCGCTTTGGTCACTGCCACTATTGTGTCGGAATTCGTTCGCGGCGGGCGCGTCATCTCGCGGCACACGGGACAGAACCTGCTTGCATCGATGGTTACGCTAACCCGGCGCAACACGCGCCGCTATGGCGGATACATTGTGCACTTCGGCATCGTCGTGATTGTCGTTGGACTTGCGGGTGCTGCCTTCAATCAGCAGAAAGAGCAGGAGCTAGGTTCCGGCGAGCGCATGGAGCTGGGCGCGTACACGGTTGTCTGCGACAGCTACAGTCAGGACGATACGGCGAATTATGAAATGAACTACGCCGTGCTGAACGTATTCAAGAACGGGAACCCCCTGGGGCAGATGTTTCCAGCACGCAAGTTTTTCAAAGCCAGCCAGCAGCCCGATACGATCGTGGCGATCCGCTCCACCCCTCTGGAAGATCTGTACATCATTTACGCCGGGCTGAATCAGGACAGCAACAAGCCCATCATCAAGGTCTTCATCAATCCTTTGGTGTCGTGGATCTGGGCGGGGGTCTTTGTATTGATCTTCGGCACCGTAGTCGCGATGATTCCGCCGATGGCGGCTGCCGCGGTGCCGCAGCTGCAGACGGTAAGAGCTGTCTCAATGCCGGTGCCCGTTCGATCGGATCCCGTCGGGGCAGGGGACTAATGCGGTTGCGCTCTATCGCCTCGACACTGGCGACGATTTTCTTCGCTGTAGTGCTGCTCGGCGCGAGCGGCGATCAGGCGCGTTTCACCGACCTCGGTCATCGCATGATGTGCGTCTGCGGCTGCAATCAGATTTTGCTGGAATGCAATCACGTGGGCTGCACCTACTCAGACCGCATGCGTCAGGAGCTTACCGCTGCGATTCAAGTTGGCGACAACGACGACAACATACTTGCCGCGTTCGTCAAAGAATACGGAACAACGGTGATCGCTGCTCCGGGAACACATGGGTTTGATCGCGTAGCCTGGATCATGCCCTTCGCCGTCTTCATCTCGGGAACCGTATTTGCAGCAATCGTGATTCGCAATTGGAAGGGAGGTCCTCGGCCTCCAGCCGCTGGCGGCAGTGGAGTGTCAGGAGGTTTGGGGAAATATCGCGACCAGGCACGGAAGGAGACTGAATTGTGATCCTCGCGTTGTGCTTGATATTCGCAGCTGGACTCTTGGTTTACGTATTCGCTCCCGGCGTAGTCTTTGAGCGGGTCACCGACAAATCGCGTCTGGCTTTTCTCGAGGAACGCAAACAGGTCGTCTATGAAAACCTGCGCGACTTGAACTTCGATTACAAAGCGGGAAAGTACCCGCAGGAAGACTACGAGCCTCTGCGCGCCTCGCTCGAAGCGGAAGCCGCGGAGATTCTGGCGGAGATCGATGCTTTAAATGTGCATCCGACCGCCTGGTCACCGAGCTCACTTTAGGAATTTAGGTCCTTTTTACCGCATGAAAATTCTTTTTCATTGGGCAGCGCCAACAGTGGTCGCCCTGCTGCTGGCTGCTAACCTCTCCGCCGCCGACATTACAGGCACTGTCACCAACAAAACCAGTAACAAACCCTCTGCAGGCGACGATGTGGTTCTGCTGAAACTGTCGGAAGGCATGCAGGAAGCGTCGCGGACTAAGACGGACGCGCAGGGCAAGTTCTCCATGCCACTTCCCGATGACGGCGGACAGCATCTTGTTCGCGTTACCCATCAGGGCGTTAACTACTTCAAGCCCGCTCCCTCCGGAACTACGTTCGTTCAAGTTGACGTGTATGACTCGGCGAAGCAGGTGCAGGGCGTTACCGGACGCGCAGACATCATGCGCGTGCAGACGGACGGCGGCCAGCTTCAGGTTACGGAGCTCTTCGTTCTGCAGAACACTTCAAGTCCGCCGCGCACGCAAATGAGCGAGCGCAGCTTTGAGTTCACCTTGCCCGAAGGCGCCGTCGTGGATGCTTCGCTTGCCGCCGGCCCTGGAGGAATGCCGGTCAACTCAGCCCCGGTTCCCACCGGCGACAAGAACCATTACGCCTTTGTCTTTCCCATTCGGCCCGGTGAAACCAAGTTCCAAATCAGCTATCACGCTCAATATTCAAGCAGCTTCTCGTTCCACTCTCAGGTACTTACGCCGACCGACGAAGTAGCCGTCATGCTTCCTAAGAGCATGGAATTTAAGAATGCCACCTCTGACTTCAATGCCAGCGGGGAAGAGAAAGGCATGAACATCTACGTCGCTCACGCGGTCGCGGCAGGAAAACAGTTGGCGTTTACCGTTTCGGGAACGGGACAGATTCCGCGCGACGCGCAGGACGGCGACGCCGGCAGCGCCCCACCGGCCCAAGATGGCTCGCAGGGAAGCGCCGACAATCGTCCGGGCGGAGGGCTTGGCCGGCCGGAAGAGACCCCCGATCCTCTGCATAACTACCGTTGGTGGATTTTTGGCGGTTTGGCCGTAGCCTTAGTTGTCGGAGCCATAGTTGCGGTCAACCAGAAGCCTCGGACAGCCGCGATCACCACCCCTCCCGCAATCAGCCCAGCTATCACTGCAAAACCCGCAGCCCAAGGTCGCGGAATGCTGCTCGAAGCCATGAAAGAAGAGCTGTTCCAGCTCGAAACCGAGAGGCTGCAGGGCCGGATTTCTGAGACCGATTACCGGGATGCCAAAGCTGCCTTGGATCTCACAATCAAGCGCGCAATCGGCCGCCAAGGCTCGAGCAACCAGCCCCAGGGAAGTCTTTCCTGAGGTCTTTGGGTCAGCCCAAACCCTCATCCTGTGTTAATTATTCCCGGGTAGCCCCGTCTTCAGAGTGCACGGAAGAGCTGGCGGCAATTGAGCGCCGTCGGCAAACCGGCTGGGAGAAGGTGCACGTGGAGGCAGTATTGCCAGCGGCAATGGACAGAGGAGCGGCAGGACCGCCGTCGGCTTCAGTCGTCGGCAGTGTGCTGGAACGCGTCTCGCTCGAACAGGTGTTCAGGGAGCACAAAGAACGTGTGTTCCGGGCGGCGTACCGCGTTACCGGCAGCGTGAGCGATTCGGAGGACGTGGTGCAAAGCGTCTTCCTCAAACTCGCTCGCCGCGAGCTGAGCGATCTCGGGGAAGACATCCAGAACATCGGAGGATATCTGCATCGGGCAGCGGTGAATGCTGCGCTCGACTTGATTCGGGCGCGGCGTGACGCCCAGAACATGCCGATCGAAGACGCCGAGCTTTCGCATCCTCTGGAGCTTGCGTCGCGCGGTGAGGGCGAATACAGCCCTCTGGAGCTGCGGCGCTGGCTTCGACAGGCAGTGGGTAAGCTGGGCACGCGCTCAGCGGAGATGTTCATGCTTCGCTACATCGAAGGGCGTGACAACTCCGAGATTGCCAAGATGTTGAAGACCTCGCGCGCCACAGTTGCAGTTACGCTCCACCGCACCCGCTCCATGCTCAAGAAAGATTTCCGTGCCTATATGGAAGGCAGCAAATGAAGGGCACTCATAAGGATTTGAATCTCATTTTCGATAAAGCCATTGCCGCTCTGCGCGACGATGCTCCCGACGCGCAGGCAATGGAAACCGCCAACGCCAATGTCTGGCAACGCATTAGCCAGGAACTCGGTGTCGAGGCCACAGTCGCTCCCCTGAACCGCATTGAAGGCTGCGCCGACGTCGTCTATCTCCTGCCGGATTTTCAGGCGAAGAAATTGTCTTCAGCCCGTGCCATGCTGGTGGCCGACCACCTGCGTGAATGCGCGGCTTGCCGCGTTCGGGCAAAGGCAAATGAGCAGAGCGTACAGCCATGGCGCGCGGAATCGGTACTGCGTCCCCGCCGCTGGAGCTTCGGACAATATGCATTGGCTGCGGGTGTGCTCGTCGCCGCTGTGGTAGGCGTCACTATCGGTCGAAGCGGCATTCTCGCGCCCTCCGGCTATCGAGCTGCCCTTGAGTCAGTCGACGGCGCCATCTATCGCGTGGACGCGAATGGCGAGCATCGCGCTCAGCAGGGCGACCAGTTCGGCGATGGAGAAGCGGTTCGCACTTCTGCCGGCGCTCGGGCGAAGCTGCGCCTGCGTGACGGCTCAGTCGTTGAGATGAATGGACGCAGCGAGCTGTATGTGACGCTCGGCTGGCGAAATACCACCGTGAGCCTCGCTCGTGGAATGGTCATCGTGCAGGCAGCCAAGCGGCAGAGTGGACATCTTTACGTGAAGACCGCCGATGCTCGCGTGGCAGTTACAGGCACCATCTTCTCCGTCAACTCTGGCGTGAAGGGATCGCGCGTTTCCGTGATCGAAGGCACTGTTCAAGTAGCCCGCGCGGGCGGCGATGCGGTCCTGCACGCAGGCGAGCAGGCTTCCAGCAATTCCAGCGTAGGCGAAGTTCCGGTTCGAGACGAGATCTCGTGGAGCGAAGATCGCGATCGCTATCTCGCGCTGCTGGCGCAGTTCTCGATTCTCGAAAAGAAGCTCGAAACTATCCAATTGCCGGGTTTGCGCACCGAGAGCAAATTACTGCGTCTGGTGCCCGATAACACCGTGGTGTACGCCGGCGTTCCCAACTACGGTGACGCCCTGGCCCGGGCCAATGAGTTGTTCCAGCAACAGCTTGAGCAGAGCGAAGTCTTACGCCAGTGGTGGCAACAGAATGGACCCGGCAGCAACCAGCACGGGCCCAACCTGAACCAGGTCATCAACACGCTGCACAGCCTTAGTCAGTTCGTGGGCAATGAAGTTGTGTTCAGCGTCTCCGGCAACGCCCATGAGCAGGGCAATGTGCTGGCGGTTGCAGAAATCGTGCGGCCTGGATTGCGCGAATTTCTAGAGAAAGAAATTCAGAACAACCAGACGACGGACTCTTCAGACAACCTGCACCTGATTTCTCAGGACGACCTCAAAACCACCACGCAGGGCAACGGCCGTGACATGTACGTCCTGATCACGCCGCAGTTCGTTGCCGGATCACCATACCTCGACACACTGCGCGAAGTTGCGCATCGCTGGTCGCAGTCGTCTGATTCATCGGCCTTCGTGCAGAGCGATTTCGGCAAGCGCATTGCTTCTGAATACAACTCAGGGGCGGGCCTCCTGGTGGCAGTGAACCTGGCGCAGATGGCCAGCGATCATCAGGTGATGCAAGCGGCTGAACGTCACGAAGGTGTGCTCGAGAGCAGTGGCTTCGCCAACGTGAAATACCTGATTGCTCAACGCAAGGACTTTAGCAACGGCAAGGCTTCCAACACGGCGGAGCTGAGCTTCAACGGGCCGCGCAGTGGAGTAGCGTCGTGGCTGGCCGCGCCGGCGCCAATTGGGGCGCTTGGCTTCATTAGTCCAAATGCGTCGGCCGTAGGAGCGCTCGTCTCAAAGAATCCGGCGCTCATGGTGGACGATTTGACGCAGATCATGAACGCTGGTGGCTCGCGCAGCAACTCGCTGGAGCGCAGCCGCGCGGAGTTGAACATCGATCTTCGCAATGACTTAGCTGCTTCTCTGGGCGGCGAGGCCGCTTTGGCGCTGGATGGGCCCATCCTGCCCACTCCTTCGTGGAAGCTGGTGGTCGAGGTCTATGACCCCAGCCGGCTCGAGTACAGCATCGAGCACCTGGTTGACGCCGTGAACCGCAATGCTGCGGAGCACAATCGTCCCGGATTGAAACTGGATAAGCAGCAGGTGAGCGGAAGCACGTACTACACGATCAGCTCGAGCGACGCCAGGATGCCGGTCGAAGTGCATTACACCTTCAACGACGGCTACCTGATCGCAGCGCCGAGCCAGGCGCTGGTGCAGGATGCGATCCGCACGCATGGCGGTGGAGACAGCATCCTTCAATCGACGAAGTTCCAGGCATTGTTCCCGGCCGATCACTATGCGAATGTGTCGGGATTGATCTATCAGAATCTGGCGCCGGTGCTCGGACCGATCGCGGGGCAGTTGCCGGCTGCGCAGATGCATTCACTCGAGACTATCGTTTCCAATTCAGAACCATCGATCATCTGCGCATATGGCGATGAAAATGGAATTGAGTTTGCCAGCACCAGCAAGACGCTTGGAATTGATTTCAAGAGCCTGGCCATTTCGTCGCTGCTGGAGCAGCTCAAGCCTGGAACTCAGCAGCGCGTAACTCCGTAAAGGACTGCATGGCGCCGGTAATCGAATTTGATGGACTGGAGGTTCGCTTCGGCCCGCGGGCCGTGCTGAAGAACCTGCGTGGTCAGCTGCAGGGACGCTGCATTGGATTGCTCGGACCGAATGGCTCGGGTAAATCCACACTGCTGAATACTCTGCTCGGTTTTTACCAGCCTGCGCAGGGAACCGCGCGTGTCTTTGGCAAGGACATTGGCGAGCACAGCCGGGAGCTGCGCGGCCTGATCGGCTACATGCCGGAGAGCGACGCCTTCATCTCGAATCTTACCGGCGTGCGTTTCGTGCGCTACATGGCCGAGCTCTCAGGACTGCCCAGCACACACGCGCTGGAGCGCGCGCACGAAGCTCTCTTTTACGTAGGACTCGGCGAAGTCCGCTATCGAAAAGTCGGAACATATTCGCTGGGCATGAAGCAGCTTGCGAAGCTCGCCCAGGCAATCGCTCATGGCCCGCGGCTGCTATTTCTTGACGAACCGACCAACGGCCTCGATCCGCCGGCGCGAAATCGGATGATCCAGCTCATTCGCGAGATTCGCGATGCCGGCAATATGCACGTAGTGATCTCCTCTCACCTGCTGCGCGATGTGGACGAATGCTGCGATGAGGTCATCATTTTGCGCGACGGACACATTGCGGGAATCTGTAACCTCGAAGAAGAGCGCCGGATGAATCGCAAGTTCCTTGAACTCGAAACCCGCGGCGAGGACAACTCCTTCGCCGATGCCGTACAGCAGCTTGGCTGCGAATGCGCTCTGTTTGGTAAGGGAAGAATGAAGGTCGTGCTCCCGGAATCGATTGAGATTCGCGAGCTTTATCAGATCGCAGCGCGAAAAGACGTGCAGATTCGTCGCATGAACTACCGCCGGGATTCTTTGGAAGATATCTTCCTCAAGGCCATGGAAGAAGTAGGAGCGCGTAATGGCAGTTTATAAGCGCAGCTACAAGCCATACGAAGGCGCTGTCACGCCGGATCGATGGCGCTTCCTGGTGCTCACTCGATACGGCTTTTATGGGTTCTTTGACTCACGGCTGTTCACCAGCGCGTTTGTGCTCAGCTTCATTCCCTTTTTGGTGTCGTTCGCAATTATTTACCTTGCGCACAACGCGACCATTCGAGCCATGCTGCAGATGCGCGGCCCATCGATTGACATCAACAATTACTTCTTCCTTGCGTTCCTGGGCACGGCATCCTGGGTTTCGTTCCTGCTGATCGCCTGGCAGGGACCGCTGCTGATATCGGGCGATCTGGCCAACAACGCCCTGCCACTCGTTCTCGGACGGCCAATCTCGCGGACGGAGTACGTACTCGGCAAGTTTCTTGTAATTTTTAGCTTATTGTCGGTAGCAACGTGGATCCCGGGGCTGGTCCTGTTCTCGCTGCAGGCCGGACTTGAAGGACACGGCTGGATCTGGTCGCACCTCTGGCTCGCAGGAGCCATTGTGATTGCGGCATGGATGTGGATTGTGATCGCGGCCCTTCTAACCCTGGCCGCCTCGGCATGGCTGAAGTGGCGGATCGCCGCCAGCGCCAGCATGTTCGCGTTCTTCTTTATAGGGCCGGCTTTCGGAGCCGCCGTCAATACCATCCTGGGAACAAACTGGGGACACCTGTTCGATGTTCTCTATTCCGTGAAGCTCATCTGGGTAAGCTTGTTCCGCGTACCGTTGCCGGATGCAATGGCGATGCAGATGCTCGGCATTCCCACTTCGGCGGCATGGACCGCCGTGCTTGTAACTTGCGGTATCGCGATTCTGCTGCTGAATCGACGCCTGAAAGCGCGCGAGGTCGTGCGATGAACGGCAGGGGACAGGTTACAGGGGACAGGGAACAGGGCGGCAGCATTAGCAGTGCGGGCGCCTTTGGTTCTCCAGGCCGCGTGATCTTCGAGAATGTCTCGAAGTTTTATGGCGAAGTGCTTGGAGTTAACCGAGTAAACCTTTCAATACCGTCAGGCGTTACTGGCCTGGTCGGACCCAACGGCTCGGGCAAGACCACGTTGATGAACCTGATGACCGGCCTGATTCGTCCGAGCGAAGGCCGCATCAGCGTTCTCGGCATTCCTCCGGACCGGCCTGAAGAACTTTTTCGCAAAGTCGGCTATTGCGCGCAATTCGATTCATTCCCGAAAGGGGCCACGGGCTTTTCGTTCATATACAACACCCTGCGGCTGCATGGTCTCGATGATCGCGAGTCTGTGCGCCTGACTGACGAGTCGCTGCAACGCGTGAGCATGACGGAAGCCGCAGGTCGCAAAGTCGCCGGGTATAGCAAGGGTATGCGTCAGAGGATTCGCCTTGCACAGGCAATCGCTCATCACCCAACCGTGTTGGTGCTCGACGAACCTTTGAACGGTCTCGATCCCATGGCGCGGGCGGAATCTTTGGAGCTCTTTCAGGCTCTGGGAAAGCAGGGATTGCACGTGATTATCTCCAGCCACATCCTGCATGAATTGGACAAGATGTCGGATCAGGTGATCCTGATGAGCAGCGGCTACGTTGTCGCCGAGGGCCAGATCCACTCGGTTCGAACGGAAGTAAAAGAGCATCCCATGCAGATCCTGGTGCGCTGCTCCGATCCGAATCTGCTCGCCTCGCGAGTCTTTGCCCAGGACCACGTCGTAGAGGCCAAACTGAACGAAGACGGCAAAGGAGTCTTAGTCCGCACACGGGACGCCGACGCTTTTTACCTGCTGCTCAACCACCTTGTGGTGAAGGACAACATTGCGCTCGAAACCGTCGCTCCTGCCGACGACGACGTGAATTCGGTCTATCAGTACCTGATTGGCTCGGAGAACAAGACCATATGACGAGCTTTGCCCAATTCAGGAAAAACGTCTCTGAGCAGCCCTGGGAGCTCTGGGCGCGCCAGATCGCCGCGATTCTTCGCATGGATTTGCGCAAGAACTTTCTGTCTTCCCGCGGCATCTGGGTGTACCTGCTGGCATTCGCTCCGGCGAGCCTGATTTTCCTGCATGCGATTCTCGACCGCGCGGGTTCGACCTCGATCCGTACCGACACCGAAGTGCTGGCAGGCATCTTCCAGTTCTTCTATCTGCGCTTCGGCATCTTCTTCGGCTGCATGGGCATTTTCACCTGGCTCTTCCGCGGCGAGATCATCGAGAAGAGCCTGCACTATTACTTTCTTGCGCCGGTGAAGCGCGAGGTGCTGTTGCTGGGCAAGTTCGCAGGCGGCGTGATCACTGCCACGGTTACGTTCTGCATGGCGATAACGTCGTGCTTCGCAATCATGTATGCCCATTTTGGGCAGGCAGGTCAGTACTACGTCTTTGACGGGCCAGGAATGGGGCAGCTGCTTGCATATCTGGGAATTACTGCTCTCGCGTGCATCGGCTACGGGGCCGTGTTCCTCGCGTTCAGCCTGCTGATGAAGAATCCCATCGTTCCTGCGCTGCTCGTGCTGGCTTGGGAGACGTTTACGCCCGTTCTCCCCACGCTGGCACAGCGCTTCAGCATCGCCTATTACCTGAAGCAACTCTGTCCGGTGTCAGTCCCGGCGGAAGGCTTGCTGGCTCTGTTTACGGTCGTCAGCGAACCGGTGAGCACGTTCGCCGCCGTGATTGGCCCGCTCGTGCTGGCCGCTGCGGTTTTGGTCTTGGCATGCAAGCTGGTCCACCGCCTCGAGATCAGCTACGTCGCGGAATGAGCCGCGAGGGGCGCCAAGAGTGCACCCCTACAGTGAACGTCAGGATTCCGTGCGAAAATCCTCGCCGGCCTGTCTCAGAAGCCAGGCTAGAAACGGAAGCTGGAGCCTGCAAGTATCGGCAGGGACAAAGGGTTAAATCGAAATTCCCTGCAAATTCCCTGCGAATTCCCTGGTGGTCCTCGGAAACCCGCTGTTTATGCGGATCCGGGAAAGAAATTTTTTTTTGCGGGAAAAAATTCCCTGCGAAATTCCCTGCGCAGGGAATTTCGGTTAGGGAAGTTTACAGGCTCTCCTGGTTGATGCTTTTGGCTTCGTCCCAGGTAAGCCGCTGTTTTTTGCGGTATGCCAGGTTGGCCATATGGGCGGCGATCGCCGAACGGTAGCCGATGTCCACTGACGCGTTCGGCGTCTTGCGTGAGCGCACGCAATCGATGAAGTTCGCCATGTGGTCCTGGTCCGGAGTGTTACCGACCAGCGCCGTGCCATCTTTGCGATTCACTTTTTCGGGGAAATACCGAATCGCTGACTCGGATTTTCCCGAGACCATGTTCTGTTCGCCGGCAACGTGCTCGACCGTTCCGTCACTGCCAAGAATCCGCTCGCCCAGACCGTAGTGACTGTTGCTGAATGTCGATTGCCACGTGAGGACAAAGTCCTGCGGGAATTCCAGCGTTACGATGATGGTGTCAGGAACCTCGCGTCCGTCTTTCTCAGAGAAGACGCCCCCGGACATGGATGCAGCGGAGGGAATTGGCAGGTCGAGCGCCGTCATAATCCACGACATTTGGTGCACCATGTTCTCCGTAATGTTGCCGCCGGAGAACTCCCAGAACAAACGCCAGTTAATGAACTTGTTGGCGTCGAACGGCTGGTTCGGCCGGCCGTTGAGAAACGCTTGCCAGTTCACGTTTTGCGCGGTTACGTCGGAGGGAACCGGCCGCACCCACTGGCCTTTTCCGTGAGGAGTATTGCGGCTCATCCAGGATTCAACCATCGTGATTTTGCCGACGATGCCGTCCTTGATCCACTGCCGCGTGTCGGCGAGTGAGCCGTCGCTCACGTGTTGCAGGCCAATCTGTACCACTCGGTCAGAGTTCTTTGCCGCATTTGCGCACTGTTCCGCCTCGGGAATAGACCAGGTCATCGTCTTTTCCGAGTACAGGTCCTTCCCGGCTGCAAGCGTGTCCTGAAAATGCCGGGCGTGAATGTGCAGCGGACTGGCGACCAACACCGCGTCAATGTCCTTCTGGTCGAGGAGCTGCTTGTGGTCGGAATAGGTGCGGATGTTCGGCGCGTATTTCTTGGCTTCGTCGAATCGGCGGGGATAGATGTCGGCGATGGCAACCAGTTCGGCATTCGGGACCTTGAGAACCTGGCGGAGAAGCTCCTGCCCGCGTCCTCCGACGCCGATCATGCCGACGCGCACACGATCGTTAGCGCCGAGCACGCGCGAAGGATAGACCATCATGGCTGCTGTGCCGATCGCAGCCTGCTTGAGAAAATCACGACGTGGAATAAAGTTGTCTGACATGATTGCCCCTCCGAATGGAATTGTGTCGTGCCACGAATACCGATGACCGCGCCGCGGCTTCCTGCAGGATCAAACCTTGGTTGCGCACAGCTCATGGTCCCTGCTCTGAGCTGCGCGATAGATACGCTCGACCACTTCCAGTGTACGTCTGCCTTCCTCGCCGCTGCAGACCGCAGAGCCGCCGGTTCGGATGCAGCGCAGAAAGTCCTCGATGATGCGCTGGTGCCCGCGAACGTCGTTGACCACAGGCGAATTTGAACTGGAATTCTGATCTCCAGGCTCGCTTGCTTCCGCTTCAGGAACTGCGCTGCGCAGATCCAGGCGCACGATTCGGTCCTGTTCCAGCCGCACCGTGCCTTCCGTTCCTGTGATTTCAACTGCCCGCGGATAGCCAGGATAGGCGGCAGTCGTCGCGTGTAGTACGCCTAACGCTCCGTTGACAAATTCCAGCGTTGCAACGCAGGTATCCTCCGCCTCGATTTCGTGAACAGAGGTTCGAGTCACCGCCGTGACCTCTGCAATCTCGCCCATGAGATAGCGAAGCAAATCAACGGTGTGAATGCCCTGATTGATGAGTGCGCCTCCACCATCAAGGGCCAACGTTCCTCGCCACCTTGAATTGGAGTAATACTCGGGCGGTCGATACCATTTGACCGACGCCTCTACCAAAATGGGACGCCCAAGTCTTCCTGAAGAAATCCAGTCTCTTAGCCGCAGAATGTCCGGCTTCAGCCGGTCTTGAAAGATCACTCCGAGCTTCACGCCATAGTTAGCAGCAATGTCAATGAGCTCGTCGGCACGTTTCGTGCTCATGTCGATCGGCTTTTCAACGAGAACGTGTACTCCTGCTCGAGCTGCGGCCTTTCCTTCTTCTGCATGAAGGCCGGAAGGGCTTCCGATGATGATCAGATCGAGCGGACGGCGCTTCAGAAGATCCTGCAGGCTCCTGTGTGGAGCGCCGCCATACCGGCTGCACAGTGCAGAAACTTTCTCGAAATTGCTGCCGTAAATTCCGGCTACCGCGACATCCGGAATGGCAAGGGCGGCGCGAATATGAGTTTCGGTTATGTTGCCGCCGCCCGTGAAGCCGACATGAACCATGGATTACGACAGAGCTCCAGCCTGCTCCAGTTCCTGCTTCATTCCCGCCCAGCTCTGCCGAGTCGATTCCTCCGGCGTACCCGCGCCGCGCCAGTGGGTTTCCAGACTCGTGGCATGGTGATATCCCATTTGCTTGAGAGCGCGGAATTGTCCGACCCAATCGATCTGGCCTTTGCCCATCGCTGCCCAGACCACTTTGCCGGTTGCGTTCTTAACTGAGTCCTTGCAATGCACGTGGCCAATGCGATCTTTGGGAAGCTGATTGAAGCCGTCGGGGTAGGGAACTTCGCCGAGCATAGTCGCGTTGCCTGGGTCCCAGTTCAGCATGAAGTTGCGCGACTGAACCGCATTGAGTGTCCGCGCGGCCTCGGCGCCCGTACCAGTGTTGCATTCGTGCTCGTTTTCGATGATCAGAATGATGTTTCTCTTGGCAGCCTTGTCAGCTGCCTCGCGCAGTTTATCGTCGATCTCCTTGCGATAGGGCTTCTGGTCCTCCAACCTCCAAAAGTCAAAGATCCGCACACGATCGGTGTTGAATCGCTTCGCCAAATCGAACGATTTTTCCAGCAGTTCGTCCTGCTGCTTGAAAGTGAAATCGGCGTTGAAAGTGTCTCGTTTCGGACCGGATTTTGAGCGTGGCGCGCCGGGCCAATCAACTTTGAAGACCGGGCTGGCAATATCCGTGACACGCAGCTTGGCGGCATCGAGCAAGCGGCTGGCTTCGGCAAGCTGCTGGTCGTCGAGGTCCATGACGTTCTTCTTCCACATGCCGCGCAATTCGATCCACTGCATGCCGAACTCTTTAGAAACGATGTCCACGACCTTAGCGAAATCCTGATCGACTTCATCGTTGATTACGGCAACGTGGAACGGAGAGTTGAGTGCGGCAAACATGTTTTTCGGCAGGGCAGCTGCGGCAGCGGCAGCCAGTGCGCCTCCGACAAATTCACGACGGGAAATGGAGGACACGATGCGATGAACTCCTGTTTTGAAGAGTGAAACGGAAAGAACAGCTTCCGCAGAAGTCTAAATCAAGCGGAGTCGAACGTGCTGAACCTGCGGAACACCCTGGAGCAGAGCAAAGACAGGCCGCGATTTGTGAAAAGCGCGGCCTGTTCCCATCAGAAGGTGAATCTTGCGCTCAGTTCCACAACGCGGTTGCCGTCGCCAACGTTGCTACCTTGGTCGTTGGTACCGGTAATGCGACCGAACGTCGAAGAGGTAAGGCTGGTGCTGGGGTTGCTGAAGTGAGGAGTGTTGGTGATGCTAAACGCTTCGGCACGGAATTCGAGTCCAGTTTTTTCAGTAATCGCGAAGTTGCGTGAAAGCGAGGCATCGAGGTTAAACAATCCCGGGCCGGAGAACTGGTAGCGCCGCATATTGCCAAGTACACCATTCTGCGTCACTGGGCAACCGGCAACAGTCGGCTGACAGAAGGCGGAAGTATCAAACCAAGGCTGTGAATCGATTCCGCCAAGTACGTGGAACGGCGCAATCTGAACCGGATACTGCGTCGAACCATTCGCCGCGAGGTTGGTTCCGCTGGCGGTAAAGTGCAGTGGGGCACCACTCTGGCGTGTCAGAACGGCGCTTACTCCCCAACCGCCTAAAATCCAACTTGCCGGGCCGGAATTGAGGAAGTGCTTGTTCTTGCCGAAAGGCAGTTCGTAAACATAGCTCTGCACGAAGCTGTGAGTATGGTTGCGGCTGGTAGGTCCGTAGTTGCGTTGGAAATCGAGATAGTTGTCCGGCGCTCCATCGTCGGCGTTCATGTCGGAGCGATAAGCCAGGGCCTTCGCCCAGGTGTAAGCCGTGGTTAGCAGGAAGCCATTCTTAAACTTGTGATCAAGGCGGGCCTGCAGCGAGTTGTAGTTCGACACTGTCGGCTTGAAGAGAAACGTTGTAGCGGCGGTGCGGCCAAACTGATTGCAAAGCGGACGGGTGCTGTTGCCAATCGTGCAATCGGCACCCTGAGGAGTAACGCCGGGGATACCGGTGGCTTTGCAGCCGGCGGACAGGCTTGCAATTTGGGCGGCTGTACAAAGAGATGGAGCCAGGGCAGCATTCAAATTGTACGCAACCGGAATCTTTACACCATGGTTACCTACATATGCTACTTCCATCACAAAACTTCCAGGTAGCGATTGTTGAATCGAAAAGTTATAGGACTCGACGTAGGGCTCCTGGAAATGTTTGTCGATCACGTTGTAGGGATCACCGCTGGCAGGAAGGACAGTTCCGCTTGACGATATGACTGGAACGGTGGGAGCCGGAAATCCGTTGGGAAAATTCCCTTGCAATCCATTGCTGAACGTGGGAAGAGCGAAGCTGTTGCCCTGACTGGTCCCCTGATTCTGGCGAATCGGGAAATTAAACGCGTATTGGTTATTCGTGAAAGGCTCGTAGCTGATGCCGAAGCCCGCGCGAAGAACGGTCTTATCTGTTGCGCGATAGGCAGCACCGAGCCGCGGAGCGAAATACTTGTAGTAGGTCTCGCGGCCGAGGTTGGCGGGGTTGCCGTCGATGCCGGCGATCACGAGCAAATTCTGCGACGGATCGTAATTGGAGTAACGGCCCGGACGGCTGGCTGTCGCGGGCAAATAAAGCTCCCAACGCAAACCAGCGTCAATCGTCAATCTATTGCTGGCGTGCCACGTGTCCTGACCGAAAAAGAATGCCTCGGTCTCGCGCCAGGAGCCGGAGACCAGCGACACGTCGCGACCGACCTGGGTCGGCGCGTCGATCAGGAA
>JAFAUE010000334.1 GCA_019243475.1 Acidobacteriota bacterium
GTGTACTCGCGAGCAATGTCGAATCAGTTGGCGGAGTCGTTTTCGCCGGCCCACGTGACTGCGCGGATTGCGGTAGCATTCGGATCTAGGTCCGCGAACAGTTGGCACATTTGTTTCGAGGTGTTCTCTATCATCTCGACCAGCAAAGGAGGGCTGATGCGTTTGGCTGCCTGCACCCATTCCGCGTTATTGCGATTTATGAAGGCGATGAATGAGGCGTAACTGCCTGAGCCGGGTGCGGAAAGACCGAAATATCCATCCCGCTGCATCGCGAGGCGTTTAATGCTGCCGTCCAGCAGATGTGCTGCGACATCCTTTACCGTCCACTGCCTGGCCAGCGTAGGGCGAGACCAGTCCGCCGGTCCGAGGGACCGCAGCAATTCGACCAGCTTTCTTTCCAAAACGGGAAACAGATGCGCGGTAAGAATCGGAGAATTGGCGCTCATAAACAAAAAAGGGGCCGTCGAAACAGCCCCTCTAGCCAGTAGTTCAGATCAGAAGACGAAGCGGAGCGAAAGCTGTAACTCGAGCGGATCGCCGACGCCCTGCCGCAGAAAACCATCGAAGTTGAATAGTCCCGGCGTGACCAGCGGATTCACATTGTTCTTGTTGTTAAAGCTGTTGAACATCTCCACCTGTGGAATCAGCTTGTACTTGTCGCCGAAGTAGAACGGCCGGGTGGCACGCCAATCGAAGGTGAAGAAGCCGTTGTCTTTACGCAGGTGATTGCGGCCGCAGTCAATTCCGTTCACGATGCGAGTCTGGGAATTGTTCGCGCTGCACGGCGCCCCGGTACCCGTGCCCAGCGGATTGTCGGTGATCGGCTGCGCGGTGTGCGCCTGAATGCGGGGATCGAACTCGAACCCCGCCGGCAGCTTCACGGTCCCGAAGAGATTAAATTTGTGGCGTTCGTCACGATCGGAGAAGGAGTAGTCTTTGCGAAAGTTGAACTCATTGAAGTATCGGAATGTGAAAGGATCGCGCTCGTTAGAATCGTCGTCGAGGTCTTCCGAGAGTACATAATTTGCCTCGATCTGAAGTTTTCCACTAAAGCGCTTGCGGGCGCCAATCGTAAGTCCGCGGTATAGGGAGTGGGCCGAGCTCTGCGTATCGGTCACCGAACCCAGATTGGGAAAGGGAGCCGCGCCGTTGTAGTTGACTGTATCGCCATTGAGCGGCAGGCTGACCTGCGAGCCAACGTTCGGATTCACGAACCTTGTCAGGTGAACCGAGTGAGAGATGGTCGCATCGATGTAGCCGGTCAGGCTCGGCGCAATCTCCTGCTCGTATCCGAAGTTGCCGGTGTACGTACGCGGGTTGGCATAGTTCCTGTCGAAAACAGTAACGCCCGCGCCCACCGGAACCGTGCCCTTCGCTAAAGGTGCGATGGTCACCGGATTCGGCCACACCGGAACAACGCCCGGAGTGAAATTGGTTATCTCCTGCTGCTGAATGCCGTTCGTGGTGATTGCGCCTACCTGAGTGAGCATGTTCTGAAATGCGTTGTAAATTCCGTAGCTGGCGCGCAGCACCGATTTCTGGTTGTTGAAAAGATCCCACGCAAATCCCACGCGCGGCTGAAACATCTTGGTCGCGTTAGGAATTTTTCCTGTAGAGGGAAACGCCGGATTGCTCAGATACTGGCCATACGCAGTCTGCGAGGGCGGCACGACCGGGTCTGGGAACGTCTGCGCTTCCCAGCGCAAGCCGTAATTGAGAGTGAAGTTCGGACGGACCTGCCATTTGTCCTGCACGAACAACGCGTAGTTATTGTTGTTGATGTCCGATGCCCCGGGCTGCAGATTCGTAAGTCCGGTGCCTGCATCCTGCAGGTACAGCAGCAGGGGACTGCCGGTCGCAGTGCTTCCTCCACCGCAGGGCTGGGTGGAAGCGAAGGTTCCATTCGAGCACTCAACCGTAGTCGGCCCATAGCCATTTCCGAGCGAAGCCGGAGAAGCGTAGTGCAGAAATCCGTCGACCCCGTCGAAAATGTATCGGCCCTGGAAGAACCCGCGGAACACTTGTGAATTGTTGCTGCGCAGGTACTCGCCGCCAAACTTGACGGTATGCGTGCCCGAGACGATGGAGAAGTTGTCGCGGACCTGGTAGCGCTTGAATGCTTCGTCGATGTTGGGCTCCAGGAAGAAGGGGTGGCCAAAGCGGAAGGTAGTGGCGAAGCCCATCGCCGTGTCCGCAGGAACATTGGAATTCACAGCTCCGCGCGGCCGGTCTTCGCGCGAAAAGCTGAAGTGACCTTCATTCACTTTCTTGTTGGAGACCGTAGTGAAGATGTTGAAATTTACATCGTTGATCTTTGACGGGCCCTCCGTGCCGTTTGCAGAATCGCCGTAGGTAGGCACGTCAAAGGTCTGGTTGGGATTGTTCGAGCGGTCGAAGTTATAGGACACACTCAGCGAGTTGCTCGAATTCACGTTCCAGTCGTACTTGCCAAGCACCGCAGTGTTATGGATCTGGTGCAGCACCGGTAAGCCTTCGTTCTGCTGCAGCGTGTTCTTGAAAAAGCTGAGTAACGCGAGGCGCTGACACTCGGTGTTGGTGCCGATAACCGCATCATTGGCGCCGGCGACCGGCGAGCTGACGGGACAGGAGCCCAGCGGCGCGCTCAGATTCGGGCGGCTCAGGTTTTCGAGAATCTGCTCTACCGCTCCAAAGAGAAACATCTTCTGTTTGACGATAGGACCGCCGATGGTCCCGCCAAACTGCTCACGGTGGAAGTCCTGGAGCGGCTTGCCGTCGGAGGTATTCGCGCTCAGAGCTTCCAGGCGCTGATAGTGAAAGGCGCTGCCGTGCAGCTGGTCGGTTCCCGATTTAGTAATTACGTTCACGACTCCGCCCGCCGTGCGGCCAAACTCAGCCGACGCGCCGGTGGCAATCACCTGGAATTCCTTGACTGCATCCAGCGTTATGTCGATAGCAGCGCGCTGTCCTCCGACCTGCTCGCCGAAGAAGCCGTTGTTGTAGTCGCCGCCGTCGAGGCTGATGTTGTTGAAAATGCCGCGCTGACCGGCGAAGGTGATCTCATCGCCGTCCGGTCCTTGCACGATGCTTACTCCCGGCGTAAGCGTAAGCAGGTCTTCGAATTTTCTTCCCAAAATGGGAGTCTCCGAAATCGTAACATTGTTCAGCGTGTCGCTCGATTCCGTGGCCGTGACGTCGAGCGCCGGAGTTGCCGTGACCGTGATGGTTTCGCCGGTGGTAGAGACCTTCATCGTGAGCCGGACATTAATGGCTTGCCCAACCGTGAGATCAAGCCCCTGCTCGGTTAGCGCCGCGAATCCATTCTTCTTGGACTGCACCTCGTAGCGGCCGGGGTTCAGCGCGAGAAAAGCGAACCTGCCGCTCTCGTCGGAAGAAGTTGTGAGGCGGACGTCGGTGTCGAGATTGTGAGCTTCGACCGAAGCGCCGGGGATCACTGCCCCGGAAGGATCGATCACAACTCCCTGGATCACGCCACTGGTGATTTGAGTTTGTGAAGAACCGATTGTGGCGAAAAGAAGGACAGCGATAGTGCAGAGGAACACGCGACGCAAGGACATGGGGGGCTCCCGTTCTTCCGAGGCTAAGCCCTTTGCTAGCGGCAGTTGATGTTTAGGGACAGAGTTGCTGAATCTTAATGCAAAAGACGTGTGGAAGCGCAAAAGATTTTCTTGCGGGCAGCCATGATGGGAATTCATGCTTCCGTTTCGAGAAAAGCCACGGTCGTGCTCCTGGATCTACGTTCGATTCCTAACTGCTATGCTTTCCATCCCATGCGTCTTCGATTTCCCGATTCCGTTTCGACCTCGCGGTATTTCAACAAGCGTCCCTGGAGCACTCTTTGTCTTTCGCTTCTCATCGCTACAGCGCTCTCCCTCGCTGCCGCCGGGCAGGAGGCTTCCGCGCCGCAGCTTGAGCGCATCGTTCAGTCCTATGTGGACAACAAGCAATTCATGGGTTCGGTGCTGGTTGCGCGCGGCGGCAGCACGCTTCTCGATAAAGGCTACGCATCGGCCGATTTGGAGTGGGACATTCCTAACAGCCCCACAACCAAATTCCGCCTGGGTTCGATCACCAAGCAGTTCACCGCGGCGGGAATCCTGCTGCTCGAAGAGCGCGGCAAGCTCAGCACCGACGATCTCGTAAAGAAATACATGCCGGACGCTCCTGCAGCGTGGGACAAGATCACGATTTACAACGTGCTCACGCATACCTCCGGCATTCCCAGCTTCACCGAGTTTCCCGACTATCGGTCGTCGGAGGCGACTCCCACCACGCCGGAAAAGTTGGTAGCGCGCTTCCGCGACAAGCCGTTGAACTTTCAGCCGGGAGAGAAGTGGGAGTACAGCAATTCCGGCTACGTTCTGCTGGGATATCTGCTGGAGAAGATCAGCGGCGAGCGTTATCAGGATTTTCTGCAAAAGAATTTCTTCACGCCGCTGGCCATGCACGATACCGGCTACGATTCCAACAGCGAGATCATTCCTCACCGCGCGTCCGGATACACACCGGGGCCACAGGGGATTCACAACGCCGGATACATCGACATGACCATCCCGTTCTCAGCCGGCGCGCTGTACTCAACGGTTGAAGACCTGCTGCGCTGGGAGAATGCTCTGTTCGGCGGCAAAGTTCTCTCCGCCGCGTCGTTCACCAAGATGACGACTCCGTTCAAGGAGGACTATGCCTGCGCTCTGGCCGTACACACCGCCCACGGACACAAAGTCATCGAACACGGCGGCGGTATCGAGGGCTTCAACACCGAGCTGGCCTACTATCCCGACGACAAGCTGACTGTCATCGTACTCGGCAACTTGAACGGTCCGGCTGTGGGAGCGATCGCGGAAAAGCTGGCGGAGTCAGTCCACGGCCAGCAGGTTGTGCTGCCATCCGAACGGAAAGAGGTTCCGGTAGCGCAAGATGTCCTGGCAAAGTACGTCGGCACGTACGAGGTTTCGCCGACCTTCAGCATCGTAGTCACACTCGAAGACAACCACCTGATGGGCCAGGGCACAAATCAGCCGAAGTTCCAGCTTTATCCCGAATCGGAAACAAAGTTCTTTCTGAAAGCCGTGGACGCGGAGGTGGAGTTCCACCCCGACGCAACCGGCCACGCGGCATCTCTAACCCTGTTTCAAAATGGGCAGGAGATTAAGGGGACCAGGAAGTAGAGCGGGGAAGTGAAAACAGACTCGACGACCTGTCTGCCTTCGGCGAATCGATGTTGGGGTTAATGCCCAATAGGAGCAATCGACTCGAGATGAATTTGCCGGCGAATACTTAACGGTACTGGAGGAGCCGGACACTGGGTTAAGGCCTCGTCAGAGCAGACCCGCTGAGTCGCCTGCACAGGGTTGTCCATTGATGCTGAAAGGATTCTTCCTGTTTTGGTATCGACTTCCAGTTTGACGTCGAAAGTCTCCTTACCGATCTGGGCAACGAATGTACCTGGCGATGCTTTGGTCACCATGACCCAATTGTTCGGAGTATCTGCGACCGGCGCTTGCATCCAGCTTGCCGGCAGTTTGATTTGCGGCTTTGCCGGCGGGACGTGTTTGACGAGCAATGTTGCAGTGTGAGCTGCCGCGTTCACGGCGGATAGCGTCACGTCGAAGTCAATGGAATCCTGTCCAAGGATGACGTAGACGCCATCCGCCCAGGAATTCGGTGTGCCATGTGCGAAGTATTTATGAGCTCCAGCCGCGGCAAAGCCGGGCTGATGAATGGCGAGCGTGAGGTCGGCGTAAAAGGTCAGCAGATCGGTAATGGGTCCAATTAAGCGTGGATCGACTTGTGCCAGATTGGGAACTGAAAGCTTGGAATTAGGATCGAGCGATAGGTTCTGGCGAAGGTTTTGCGAGGCTGCCGGTAGCGTAACCGGTTGCCCATTCCAAACAAGATTCGACCACCCGATTTCCTCATACCATATTCCGGAAGCGTCCTTCTTGACGATACCCTTGGCGTCGGCGTCGTAGGCGATCTTCTGCGAGCCCTGCACGTTGGTCGCACTCATGTGATAAGCGACGCCTTCGCCGTCGGTGTAATGGCGAGCGAGCAGACTCTCACTGGTCTGCGCGGTTGCAATTTGCGCGAGAAGAGTAATGCTTGCAAAAGCTGCCAATAGAGTTGTCATATCGAGTTGTTACGCCAGCCGATGGGCAGTAGTTCGGATAGCTTGTGCTGTTTGCACCAAGAATACCGCCCGGCCGGGCGGTCGTCGCGTGGGTATTCAGCTAGTAATCCCATTACTCCCACCGAATTTGCTCAAATAGTTTCCGAATGGCGCCTTTATTTCGATTTGAGTCGGTGGGGGCCGGCCCAAAGAAGACGTCAATCTTGTTGCCACAATTCGGCATCTCACCTTTCTATGCGCAGCTACTCGTCTCCATTCACGGTCACACGCGGGGTTTGGAATTGGCGCATTCTGGGCCTCGCGATGTGCCTGATGGTCGTCCTGCCCAGCTTCGCGGTACGTGGCATGTTTGAAGGGCGGGTAGTGGAAGGCAACAAGCGGGAGGCGGGGAAATACATTTACGTGGCAGGGAAGAGCGGATATCTGCGGCGGGTGAATATCCAGCGCTGCAAGGTGCGTTTTGACAGCGCCCTGCCGGCTAAGGAACGAACCGGCAGCGCCCTCGACTATCTTAGGGACGATGCGCAGGTGAGGATTACCGCCGACCAGTCGGACAACGGCGAGTGGGTGGCGGTGGACATCGTTATCCTTAAACTTCCTCTCGTGGACCGGGCTGGATTGCGGATTTAGCCTGGGTTCTAGAGATGGAATCGACAACGGCGATTTCGGGCAAATTCCGTAACTTGGCAGTGAAAAGCGGTAAATTCAGTGTAATTCTCGCTCTTTTTGGCATGAAGGGTAGCTTGCCACAGGGGTTAGACTAGAGGCAGAAAGGCGCAGGACGGCCAGCGGGTCGGTGGGATTAAGTGCTTTTCCACCGAAACTTCGCTGTTTCAGAACACGTCTAATGGAGTAGGGCCATCCGTGTCTAGGACCGCCACGCGCACCGGAGTACCAGCATCATGAAAAGCTTGACGAAGTGGTTTTTGGCCGGCGTTCTCGCCAGCACGCTCACAGTTCTGCCCGGCTTTGCCCAGCCAAAAGATAACCCTAAAGACGATAAAAAGAGCGACGACCAGAAGCTCGAGCCTGTGCCCAGCTATGACAAGGTGAAGAAGGGCAGCCTCGATGACGTGAATTCTATCGGGAATCGCGACATCGGCGGCAAGGGTCTTGGCAACTGGTATTCCATCGAGAAGGAAGTCGCGATGGGCAAGCAGTATGCCGCCCAAGTCGAGCAGAGCGCCAAGCTGATCTCCGACCCGGTGATCAACGAGTACGTGAATCGTGTGGGTCAGAACCTCGTTCGTCATTCCGACGCTAAGGTCCCCTTCACCATCAAAGTCATCGACGACGATCAAATCAATGCCTTCGCCCTGCCCGGCGGTTTCTTTTACGTCAATACGGGCACGATCCTCGCAGCAGATGACGAATCCGAACTTGCCGGAGTGATGGCGCATGAGATTGCACACGTCTGTGCCCGTCACGCGATGCGCCAGATGACTCGCGCCAACTGGGCCAACTTCGCCACCATTCCGCTGATCTTCGTCGGTGGCGGCATCGGATATGCTGCCTACGAGGCGGCGGGAATCGGCATTCCGCTCACCTTCATGAAGTTCTCGCGCGGCTTCGAGGCCCAGGCGGACTACCTGGGAACTCAGTACCTCTACGCCAGCGGATACGATCCTGAAGCCATGGTCAACTTCTTCGAGAAGATTGAAGCTACAGAGAAGAAGAAACCCGGCGCGTTGTCAAAGGCATTCGCTTCCCATCCCGCAACGCCGGATCGCGTAGAGCACACGCAGGAAGAAATCAGCAAGATCCTGCCCCCGAAGGACGAGTATGTTGTCACCACTTCGGAGTTCGATCAGGTGAAAGCGCGTCTCGGCGCCCTCGAGAATCGGCGCAAGGTCATCGATGACAAGGAAGACGGCAAGCCCTCGCTCCGCCGGGCTTCGAACAAGTCTGGAGACCAGAACGGGAAGTCGAGCGATGATGACCGCCCGACGCTGCATCGCCGCGATAACAACGATCAATAACGGGTTCTAGTAACTGGAAGCCGCCTCGAAAGAGGCGGCTTTGCTGTTTGCACCGCGCTCATCGGCGCTGCCAGAGTCGGAAAAGATCCCCCGTCAGAACCGTTGCCGGTAGGGAACGGGTAAGGCAAGTAAGTACACCGGTCACCCATTCGCTACCGCGAACGGTTCCGACAAACTCTGCAAAATGCACTCTGCTATCATGCGCAACCATGGGTGACTCCGCCGGTTCTCCCTCTGCCGTGAAAAGCGCATTCCGCGTTCGTGATTACATGACCAGCACCGTGACTTCGCTGACGGTCGATGCCAGGCTCCTGGATGCTGCTCTCTTGATCCGGCGCACCGGAAAGCGGCACGTACCGGTGGTCTCGGAAGAGGGCAAAGTGCTGGGAATTATCAGCGACCGCGACGTTGCTCGCCTTGCGCCGTCTGTTCTTTCTCCGCTTAGTCCCGAGGAATACAACAAGATCTTTGAGGGGACGTCGGTGACGCTGGCCATGACCAAGGATCCAGTCACGATCCATCCTGATGCGCCCGTGCAGCAGGCAGTCAACATTATGGCGACAAAGAAATTCTCTTCCGTCCTGGTTACCGAGCCTGATGGGAAGCTGGTAGGCATCATTACCGTCACCGATCTGCTCTCGTTGCTCAACCAGCTTCTTCAGGCGGCAGACCGGAGCTGACTTCTGTCGTTCCCAAAATGGAAAAGGACGAGCAGTTCGCTCGTCCTTCGCACTGTTCCCGAAAATCGATTCAGGCAGTTTTTGCCAGCGTGTGCACTGGCTCGGGCATTGCCGTAACGCGAGACTCGCGCGGAATGGAGGTAATTACCTTCATCTCGTGCCAGTCGTACGCGAATTCCTTACCGCAATCGAGGCAGACCACATAGGTCCCAGTCAACGATGCGGCCGGCGTGCGCCGCGAACCACGGGCCGTGATTGGAAAGCTGTAGTTTTTATGCCAGCAGCCGAACAGCAGGTTCACCAGACTCATCAGACACCCCTTGGAGAAGTACCGCGAAAGAAGCCATTTACCCCGGTTTTTCCAATCCAGCTTCTCTCTTCATCAAGTCATTAGATTCAGCAGAGCTGGAATTGGTTCCTTAAGGTTTTGTTTCTTTCTGCGTTTACGATTCCTTGCAGGTATGAACCCGGAGTTGCCGGTTCCGATGCTGTGGATTTGCAAGCTGTTGATTTTTAAGGTACATAGATGAACAGATGTCGCCGGACGCTCCGATCGCCCTAAGTAAGATTGGATCCTCGGGTTTCCGGAATCAGGAGGGCGGTCAGAGCTGAGAGCAAGAAAGCAACCGCGCAGACGTAGAATGCCGAGTTCAAACCGTACTGCTGGCCTAATCGTCCGATGGTAAACGGAGCGATCGAACTCAGAGCCCGAGCGCCGTTATAGGTGAGCCCCAGGGCACGGGCGCGCACGCTGGTGGGGAAGAGTTCGCTTCCGATGATTCCCGATCCGGAAAAGAAACCTGTCCCAAAGAAGGCGACCACCGCTCCGAGTATCAGCAAGAGATACGGCTGTCGGGCGGCCGCATAGATGGGCACAAACAAGGCCGCCGCAACGGTGTAGAGGATAAAAGCGGGACGACGGCCAATTCGGTCGGCCGCCCAGCCGAACAGGGCATAGCCGGGTCCCATGCCGACAAGGTTTAGGAACACAAGCAGCCCGGTTGTGCTCATTGCGCCGAAGCCGCGTCCTCCTTGATCGATGGGCAGAGAAAGATATGGCGGAATCCAGGTAAACAGCCCCCACCAGGCGAACATGCCGAAGGTATTCATCACCAGAAGGGTCAGGGTTTTTCTGCGATATCCGCGGCCGAACAGCTCGGAAAAGCGAAGCTGATTCTCCGGCGCTTCGATGCTCCCGGCCTGTTTGCGCTGCCAGAGTTCCGATTCGGGAACCCTATTCTGGATCCACAATGTCACCAGGGCGGGCAGCACTCCGACAAAGAAGACATAGCGCCAGCTGGTGCGAGAAAGCATGATGCCGGCCACAACCGCCGCCAGCGCATATCCAACAGCCCAGGAGCTTTGCACCACAGCAACCGCACGGGCGCGCTGCTCCGTGGGCCAGGTTTCCGCAACCAACGTGGCTCCTGTATTCCACTCACCTCCCATTCCGAGGCCCAGGAGGAAGCGTACGCAGGCGAGAACTAATATCGATGTCGCGAGGCCGCTGGCAAAGGAACAGATGGAGTAAGTAAGAATGCTCAGCATCAGCGCCCGAGTTCGGCCGATGCGATCGGCGATAAAGCCAAACAGCACTCCGCCGATACCGGAGGCGAGCAGCGTGAGCGTATTCAGCAGCCCCGCGCTTTGCTTGCTCATGTGCAGGTCGCGCATGATGTATGCAAGCACCAGCGAGTACAGCATCACGTCGAATGCGTCTAGCATCCACCCAAGCCCTGCGGCGAGCAGGGTTCGTCGCTGAGCGCTGCTGGCCTCCGCGATAAATGCGAATGGGTTGCGCATCCGGGTTTCGAGAGCTTAGCAGAGAAGTCTCAACTCGACCGGGGTCGCCTGTTTGCAAGAATTTGCACACTTAGGACTGGATTTTCCCTTTTCGGGAGCAGGAAACGCTGTTCTAAGTCCAGTAATTTCAATGATACGAGCAACTTGGCAACATTATTGCAACTTGTTGCTCAACGTTCCCCACTGCAAGTGCGCGGTTCGCTCTTCGCGACCAACCTCACGAGCCGTGTGCAATGGTTTGTGGCACGGAGGTTCACGTGTCTCCAGAAGCTACTTTCGTCGTCCCAAGTCAGGATGAAGACTCTGTCCTCTCCCTGGTAAACATTCTTTCTTCACCCGGCAGCGCCAAGCGCGATCCTGCGGAACTGCAGCAGGTATTTGTTCTTTTGGCCGAGCTTCACTGCCGAACACACAAAATTTAGAAAGCATTTGCGGTCAAGCAAAGAAGGTTCGGATTCGTCGGCTGGAGTGTTCACAACCGGTTGATCATCGAAGCCAGGTAGCCCGCGCCAAAACCGTTATCGATATTGACGACGGCGGTATTCGGTGAACATGAGTTGAGCATGCCCAACAGGGCGGCGACGCCTGCGAACGAAGCTCCATAACCAACGCTCGTCGGGACGCAAATTACCGGCGCTGCCACCATGCCTGCGACTACGCTCGGCAGCGCGCCTTCCATTCCGGCACAGACGATCAGCACGCGGGCACGCTGCAGCAGGTCGCGATGCGCAAGTAAGCGATGCAGTCCGGCAACCCCGACGTCGCAGAGCTGTTCCACTTCATTACGCATCACCCTTGCCGTGACGGCTGCCTCCTCAGCAATTGGCAGATCGCTGGTTCCGGCACAAATTACTCCAATGAGACCTCGGCCTGTAATTTCGCGCGTACGATGCAATGAGATGCATCCCGAAATGGGATGGAACTCAGCGTCGCGCACTGTCTCGCGCACAGCCTCATATTTCTCCTTGTCGGCCCGGGTCGCCAGGACGTTGCCGCTGCGGGCCGCCATGCGGGAAAAGATCTCTGCGATCTGCTCGCCGCTCTTGCCGGCACAGTAGATCACCTCCGGCATCCCGACTCGCAGAGGGCGATGATGGTCAATCTTGGCGAATCCCAGGTCTTCGAAGGGCAGGTGACGAAGCCGAGTAATGGCCTCTTCAGGCGAGAGCGCGCGGTCGCGCACTTCTTCGAGAAGCCTGCGCAGTGTCGCCTCGTCCATTGCTACGCGACTTGCGACTTGCTCCCGGGCTTAGGCGCAGATTGATCAGTGCCGGGCGGAGAAATATTAGTTTGGCGCTGCGCCAGATATGACGCGATTGCCCGCTGTTGAACTTCTTTGAGTGGAACGGCATGAGCCTCTGCGATCTTGCGGCAGTCCTCGTACTCAGGATTGAAGTTCGTGATGGTGCCGTTGAGCCGGGACTCTTTGATTCTGACCGTCCCCCATGGAGTGCCGACCGGGAGCAGGGTTCTCTCCAGACAATCGCGACGCTCACGCCGGGTGCGGATGCCGATGGTGCTGGTTTCCCGAAACAGGAGCTCTCGCAAGGGCTGAGCGTTCTGCTCTTCGCAAAGCACCGCGAGCAGTGCGCCAGGGCGATTTTTCTTCATCTGCACGGGAACTAAGAAAACATCGAGTGCGCCCGCGGCGAGGGCTCTTTCCGTCACGTAACCGATCACCTGCGGACTGAGATCATCGAGAGTTGTCTCGAGGATGGTCACGTGCTGATATTGGTCATCCAACTCGACAGGTCGCTGCTTTTCGACCTCTTCTCCTATAGACAGCCGAAGCACATTCGGACGAGCAGCCGGATTCCGCGATCCAGCACCGTAGCCTACGGAGTCCACGCTCATTCGGGGAAAGCTCGCGAAGCGACACTCAAGGGCGCGAATGATAGCCGCACCGGTTGGCGTCACCAATTCAGCGTTTTCACCGGCAGAGTAAACTGGCGCGCCTTTCAGCAGAGCCAGAGTCGCCGGTGCCGGAACGGGAAATTCGCCGTGCGCGCACTTTACCGTTCCCCCGCCGACATTTAAGGGCGAGCAGATGAACTCGTCCACCTGGAGAGCTACGCAGCCAACGGCGGCGCAGACGATGTCAACAATTGAGTCCACTGCTCCGACTTCATGGAAGTGAATCGACTCGATGGGTACATTGTGAACGCCGGCCTCTGCCTCTCCCAGGAGTTCAAAGGCGCGAATCGCCAACTTGCGCGCTGGGGCCGGAAGATCGGCTTTGCCAATGATTTCCCGGATGGCGGACAGCGATCTTCCGTGAGCATGATTGTGTTTTTGCGTCTCCCCGACAGTATGCGAGTGACTATGCTCATGAGCGTGAGCATGTTCGTGATCGTGCTCATGCGTATGAGAATGGCGATGTTCAGCAGGATTAGAGACTGCTTCGGCGCTAACTCCATTGACCAGCACTTCAACCCTGGTGGCGGAGATGCCGCTGCGATCCACACGAGTGGTGCGCAATTCGGCGCCGATATTCAGAGCCGAAACCGTGCGCTGCAGAAGCTCAAACGGAACGCCGGCATGGACGAGCGCGCCCAGCAGCATGTCGCCGCTGATTCCGGAAAAGCACTCAAAGTAGGCTACGCGCATGAGCTTATGAAAAGACGGCCGAGCTAACCCACCATCCTGATTTGCTCGATCGGCAGCACGGCGTTTAACGAACCTGATCGATATCCTTCGCAGTCGAGCGTCACGTACTGGAACCCCAGCTTTTTGAAGATGGGCACGAGCTGCGCAGCCATTTCAGGCGCGAAGGCGCGATGCAGTTCGTCGCGCGCAATTTCAATGCGGGCAATTTCGCCATGATGGCGCACTCGGGCTTGCTGAAAACCAAGCTGACGCAGGGCTTCTTCGCCTGCTTCAATCGCGGCCAGGGCCTCACGCGTGACGGGCCGCCCATATTCAATGCGTGAGGAGAGGCATGCGGCGGCAGGTTTATTCCAAATGTCCAACCCGGCGCGGCGCGACAGCGCACGGATGTCCTGCTTGGTAAGCGCCGCTTCCGCCAGGGGGCTGAGCACGTGATGCTGCTGGGCAGCACGCTGGCCAGGCCGGAAATCTCCGTGATCGTCGAGGTTTTTACCGTAAGCGATGTAACGGAAGCCGAGTTGCCGCCGGTGCTCTTCGATTTCAACGAAGAGCTCGTCCTTGCAGTGAAAACAACGCGAAGCGTCGTTGCGCGTGTATTCTTCCCGCTCCATTTCATCGGTGGAGATGATCTTGACTGGAATCTTCCAGTGCTCGGCAAATTCGAGGGCCAGCTTCAGTTCGCGTCGAGGAAGGCTGGGCGAATCGGCAAGTACCGCAAGCATTCGATCGCCGAGGACTTGGCGAGCACTCCACGCAAGATACGCGGAATCGGTGCCCCCCGAATATGCGACTAAGAGACTGTCGAGTGAGACCAGACGAGCACGCAAAGCGCGTTCTTTGCGGTCGACATTCG
>JAFAUE010000397.1 GCA_019243475.1 Acidobacteriota bacterium
GGCGGCGTTATAGATCACGCCCGTTCGCTGGCGCACGCTCTAAGAGAGACTTTATATGGCAGAAAATATCGGACGAGTAATTCAAATCTCCGGCCCGGCCGTTGATATTCAATTCGAAGAAGCCAGGATGCCGTCGATCTATCAGGCGCTGCGCATCACCAGTGAAGGCTTCAACGTTCCTGAACCCATTAACATCATCGTCGAGGTGCAACAACATCTTGGTGAAGGCCGCGTGCGCTGTGTCGCCATGGAAGCCACGGAAGGCATGGTCCGGGGCATGAAAGCCATCGACCTTGGCGGTCCCATTTCGGTGCCTGTTGGCAAGTCCACTTTAGGGCGCGTGATCAACGTCATCGGCGAGCCCGTGGACAAGCTTGGCCCGCTGAACGTCACGGAGAAGTGGCCAATCCATCGCCCCGCTCCGGCTTTCGACGAGCAGTCGACGACTGAGGAGATGTTCGAAACCGGGATCAAGGTCATTGATCTGATCCAGCCGTTCTTGAAGGGCGGCAAGATTGGGCTGTTCGGCGGCGCGGGTGTCGGAAAGACAGTCGTCATTATGGAGCTCATCAACAACGTCGCCAAACAGCACGGCGGATACTCGGTGTTTGCCGGAGTAGGCGAGCGCACGCGCGAGGGCAACGATCTTTGGCTGGAGATGAGCGAGTCGGGAGTGATCAAGCCCGGTGACAGTGCGAACTCTAAGGCTGCACTGGTGTACGGGCAGATGACCGAGCCGCCTGGGGCTCGCCTGCGGGTCGCTCTCACCGGACTCACGGTTGCCGAATACTTCCGCGACAAGGAAGGCGCGGATACGCTGCTGTTCATCGACAACATTTTCCGCTTCACTCAGGCCGGTTCGGAAGTCTCGACGCTGCTTGGCCGGATGCCGTCCGCCGTCGGATACCAGCCAAACCTCGCTACCGAAATGGGAGAGTTACAGGAACGGATCACCTCGACCAAGAAGGGTTCTGTCACCTCTGTGCAGGCCGTGTATGTTCCTGCCGACGACCTCACAGATCCCGCTCCGGCAACGACCTTCGCTCACCTCGACGCGACGACTGTGCTTTCACGTCCGTTAAGCGCGCTGGGAATTTATCCCGCCGTCGATCCGCTGGCTTCGACCTCGCGCATTCTTACACCGCGCGCCGTCGGGCAGGAGCACTACGATGTCGCCCAGGGCGTGAAGCGCATCCTTCAACGCTATAAAGACCTGCAGGACATTATTGCCATTCTGGGAATCGACGAGCTATCAGAAGACGACAAGATTACGGTTGCGCGGGCGCGGAAAGTGCAGAAGTTCTTGTCGCAGCCGTTCCACGTGGCGGAGCAGTTCACAGGCTACAAGGGCCGCTACGTGAAGACTCCGGATACGGTTCGCAGCTTTAAGGAGATCATCGAAGGCAAGCACGACGATGTTCCCGAGCAGGCCTTTTACATGAAAGGCACAATCGACGAAGTGCTCGAAGACGCGAAGAAGATGAAGGCAGCGGCATAAAAGTGCCAGATGGTGAATTTGTGAATATCGAATTGAAGTCGCGAATTCACGATTTTTAGATTTCAGTTCCTGCGATGGCAGACACAATCCAACTCGAAATTGTTACTCCCGAGCGCCTGCTGGTCAGCGATCAGGCTACCGAGCTGCAGATTCCAGGCACCAGCGGATACCTCGGCGTGCTGCCGGGACACGCTCCGCTCATAACCGAGCTGCGCAGCGGCGAGCTGAGCTATCGCCGACCCGACGGAAACATTCAGCGGCTGGCCATTCACTGGGGTTTTGCGGAAGTGTTGCCGGACAAAGTGACGGTGCTTGCCGAGCGAGCGGAAAAAGCAACTGAGATTGACGTCGGCGTCGCGAAGCGCCAGCAGCAGATGGCGGAAGAGCAGCTCAAAAATCCTGACGCCAACCGCGAAGAAGCTCTGCGATTGATTGAACGGGCTAAGACCCGAATCGAAGTCGCCGGACGGCACGACAATAGCCTGCTGAACATGATCCCCTAGCGTTTGCCTCTGCTCGTTGGTTACGCCAGCCAATGTTGAGTTCGGGGACTGCTGCCTCCACTTACGCGTAGCAAAGCTCCATCTCGGAAACCCGAGGCAGCTGCACCGGAGCTACTCTCCTCAACACGACAGAGTTGACCACAACCGCTACGCGACTTTTCCACAGTCGCTGGGTTCTTTTACCCAGAGGTGATACATGAAATCCAACCGTCTTTTAACCCTTATATTGTCTGGCGCGATCGCGCTTCCCATTGCGGGACTCGCGCAGACCGCAACCACGCGCAGCGGCGACACGACCGCGGCCACTTCAACGCAAGCTCCCAAGGGCGAGCGTGGCGAGCGATTTGCTGAGGCCCTCAATCTCACGCCGGAACAGAAGGCCGATCTAAAAAGCATTCGTGATAACGAGCGGCAGCAAGCCCAAGCGATCAAGGACGATTCTTCACTGACTCCCGACCAGAAGAAGGCAAAGTTCAAGGAGCTTCGCAAGAGCAGCCATGAGCAGATGATGGCAAAGCTCACCCCTGACCAACAGAAGAAGTTCAAGGAGATGCGCAAGGAACATCGCGGCCATCGCCGTGGACGCAAGGGTGAAGGCGCTGAAGGAACACAGGGCTAAGCGCTTAGAGTGATCTGGGTTGGAGCTGCCCGGTTGGGCAGCTTCTTTTTTATGACCCTCGCTTTTGACTCATTGGTATGAGTTAATCATACTCATAATATGAGTAAGCGCTTGCAGGTCATTCTCGATGATCCTGAGTACCGTGATCTGCAGCGTGCCGCTCGCGCCCGGCGGATGTCCATTGCGCAATGGGTTCGAGAGGCATTGGCGTTCGCCCACCAGCGACAGTCCACCCTATCGATCGAACAAAAATTAGAAGCTTTGAATAGGGCGTCGAAATATGAGCTCCCAATTGGGGACGTAGAGCAGCTTCTCACGGAGATAGAGCGCGGATATCTTTCGTCATCCGAAGAATGATATTCATCGATTCCAACGTGCCCATGTATCTCGTGGGTTCCGCCCACCCGCATAAACTCGACGCGCAAAGATTGCTTGCTCAGTTGGCCGGCGAACGGCGGCGCTTAGTGACCGATGCCGAGGTGATGCAGGAAATACTCCATCGCTGCGTCGCTATTAACCGGCGTGATGCGATTCAACCAACGTTTGATGTGTTGCTTTCCCTTGTGGACGAGGTGTTCGCAATTGAACGCGCGACTGCCGAACGCGCCAAGCAGATCGTTCTCGCGTATCCCCGCGTTTCCGCGCGCGAGGCGATTCATGTTGCCGTTATGGAAAACCACGGAATCAACACTTTGCTGTCTTTCGACCGTGGGTTTGAGACGATTCCTGGTCTCCGCCGTTTAGGGTGAGAGGATAGAACCGCTAGCGCCTATTTCCCAAGGCGGGAATTCTTTCGCGGATCTCCGCCGGCAATTTTTCCTGAATGCGGCGTGCCCCAATGCGGGCAACGTCCTGAATCACAACCGGCGCGGGGGTTGCCAGGGCGACAATTAGCCAAACCAGGCTGGAAAACGCGAAGCCGCTGAGAGCAATAAACTCCAGCAGGTGGGCATGGTTGGGGTCGTAATGGCGGATCGCGCCGAAAGCGACCAGGAATAACACAGCAGAAATGCTGGCTACGACGATCAAGCCAATATCGATGGCACGGTGCAGGCGCTGGCGCGAGCGGCAATGTACGCAATCGAGAAAGTGCTGCTCATAATCGGCGCGCATTTCCGCAGCGATGCCGGAGATGTCATACCGCCAGCCTGCAAGGATGTCGCCTACCACCTGGTCCACACACTCAGACATCAAAAGCGCATCGCTTCCATCGGGTCATTCTGGGACGCGAGCACAAGCCGGTTCTGAATCAGGTTCAGCCTTTGGCCAAGCGCGCGTTCCGCGGCCTGCCGTGCCAGTTCGGGATGGTTGTTCGACTCCGACAGGTGAGCCAGCACAACGAATGCTGCTCCTCCATCATAGTCGGTAGAAAAGAATTCCGCGAGGGAGTCGTTGGAGAGATGGCCGACTCGCGACATCACACGCTGCTTGACCGACCATGGATAAGGCCCCCCGCGCAGCATTTCCAGATCGTGATTCGACTCAAGAACCAGCGCGTCACAGCCGCGCAAGTGAACCTTCACGCTTGCCGGAATATAGCCGAGGTCGGTCGCCATTCCGATTTTGATTCCCTCCGTGCGAAAGACGAAGCCGACGGGATCGGCCGCATCGTGAGGAATGGTGAAAGGAAGAATCTCGATGTCGCCGATGCGAAATGCCTGGCCGGCGCGGAAATGCTCGCACTGGTCGAGATGAGCTTTATCGTCGTCCGGGTAGAGTTCTTTCTGTCCGCTAGCCGGACCGCGAACCCAGCGCTGCCACTCTTGATGTGTATGACCGGTAATGTAAACAGGAATCTTGAGCCTGCGCGCGAGCACAGCGAGACCGTTAATGTGGTCCTGGTGCTCATGCGTGATCACGATTGCAGATAGTGATGCCGGATTCTCTCCTGCGCGCAACATACGGCGCAGGGTTTCGCGGCAGGAGATCCCCGCGTCGATCAGGATGCTGGTGCCCGTGCTGGAAAGAACAGCGGTGTTGCCGCGGGAACCGGAGGCCAACACCGTCATGCGCACCATGCAGCGAAGGATAATCGAAGTGCCTGTGGGAAAGGAGTAACTAGCTAGTAACTAGTGTTGGAAAGTGACTCGAAACTCTAGTTCGCCAGAGCGCGGCGAACCGCCTTCGCCAGCTCGTCCTGCGCAAATGGCTTCTGCAGAAAGATCAGTCCGCGATTCAGATGAGGAGTGAGCGTCTCCGTGGAAACTGAGTTGGTGTAGCCGGACATCAAGATGGTCTTGATCGGAGTCTGCGAGGTTTGCAAACGTTCAATCAAATCCAGTCCGCCCATATTGGGCATAACAGCATCGGTGAGGAGAAGGTCGATGTCACCGACGTTCTGCTGGAGCAGGGCTAGAGCTTCGGAGCCGTCGCGTGCTTGCTTCACACGATATCCCAAAGCCGTCAGGGTTTCGCAGATGGCCTCGCGAAGCGTCGCCTCGTCCTCAGCAAGAAGAATTGTGCCGCTCCCAGCATTCAGCGGCAGCTGCTGGAGTCGCGGCTCAGGAGTGACTCCTTCTCGCGCAACCGGTAACCACAGGCGAAACGTGGTGCCTTGTTGTTCGGCGCTTTGGACGTCGATATACCCGCCACTCTGCTTGACGATGCCATATACCATGGCCAATCCGAGGCCCGAACCTTTTCCCTGCTCTTTCGTCGTGAAGAAAGGATCGAAGATACGAGCCTGCACATCCGCGGGCATACCGACTCCGGAATCGCTAAAGGAAAGCTCTACGTAGGCTCCGGGAGCAATGCTGAACCCAGCCCGTGATTCCTCGATTTCCACATTACAGAGTCTGGTCTGGAGCCTTACTTCGCCGCCGTGAGGCATCGCGTCACGCGCATTTACCGCAAGGCCAGTAAGCGCCTGCTCCAGCATGGCAGGATCGAGCCCAACACTGACCTCTCCCGCATTCAGATCGAGCTTCACTTCAATGTCGTCGCGCAGGGCTGTATGGAGACTCTGCTCAAAATTCCGCAGCCAAGCGTCCACTTCGATTGCCTGGACCTGCATGGGCTGCTTCCGCCCGAAAGCGAGTAGTTGCTGTGTAAGCCGTGCCGCCCGTTGAGTGGCCCCCGAGATCGCGCGCAGCTTTTTCAGATGGTCCGGAGCAGAGAGTTGGTGTTCCAGCAGCTCTGTGTAGCTGCTTATCACCATCAACAGATTGTTAAAATCGTGGGCTACGCCGCCGGCGAGACGTCCTACGGCTTCCATCTTTGCTGCATAACGCAGCTGCTCTTCGGCAGCCTTCAAGGCGTCCTGGCTCTGCTTCTCCGCCGTCACATCCTCAACCACGCCATGGATTCCCTTCAGAGCACCGATCTGCACTGGATAGAAGCTCACGCGAACGTGACGGAGTTCCTCACTTGCTGGAGCTCGTGGTCCGGCCATTTCAACGTTGAGAATCGGCTTTCCTGTCTCGAGAACTTGGCGCAACGCGGGTGCAATAAGGTGGGCAGTCTCCGGAGAGAGGATTTCGCTGATATGACGACCAGGGTGCTGTTCGGCGGGCACTCCGTTGAATGAAGCAAGCGCGTTGTTCACGCGAATGTAACGCAACTGCTCATCGAGAAATCCGAGGCCGATGGGAGTGGTGGCATAAATCTGTTGCAGCTCCGCCTGCTGCCGGGCAATGACTTCGAGATCCCGTTCAGACCTGCGCAGCATCCGCCGGTAAGCCTCGCTAATGGCGCCGGTGGCGATGCCCACGAATGCGAACAGGCCTGTTAGCAGATATTCCTGGGTACTTGCCAGCGCGAAGGTATATCGGGGCGCAAAGAAGAGTAAGTCGGCACCGGCAACAGAGAGAATGACAGAAACGATCGCCGGGCCAATGCCACCGATCCATGCCGTGATCATGATGGCGGGATAAAACGTGAGAAAGCCGAAATTCGTACCCAGGACTGGATTTAAAAGGAAACGCAGGAACCCTGCGAATGTCGGCAGCAGGACCGCCATCCAATAGCGCGCGTTCCTTGATCGGCGAAGTCTGGCAACTAAGCCATTCTGAATCTGAAGACTAGAGTCCATGGGGGTGTCAGCATGACGGTGCCGGACTTGCACACTCTGCGTTTGTCCTTGGCAGCTTAAATCGGTTTGGCGGGATTCCGATGTAAGGAATCCGTAACGTAAGTAACCGGAATCGGAGAGGTCTAGGTACTAAAGGTCAATATTTGTAGAATCCGCGACCGCTTTTCTTCCCTAACCATCCAGCGTCCACCATTTTGATCAGCAAGGGACAAGGACGGTACTTGGGGTCGCCCAGGCCATCGTGCAACACCCGCATGATGTCGAGACATACATCAAGTCCGATGAAATCTGCCAGCGTCAGCGGACCCATAGGATGAGCCATGCCAAGTTTGAATACCTCGTCCACGGCTTGGGGCGTCGCTACGCCTTCCATAACCGCGTACATGGCCTCGTTGAGCAGCGGCATCAGAACCCGGTTGGAAACGAATCCCGGCGCATCGTTCACTTCGACGGGCGTTTTGCCGACCTTCTCCGCCAGTGCTTTGACGCTGGCAAAGGTCTGCTCTGCAGTGGCCAGCCCGCGAATAATCTCCACGAGTTTCATTATGGGAACCGGATTGAAGAAGTGCATGCCAATCACCTTCTCCGGCCGGCCGGTGACGGCCGCGATCTTGGTAATGGAAATCGAGGACGTATTGCTGGCAAGAATGACTTCCGGAGGGCAAATTCGATCGAGGTCGCGAAAGAGTTCGCTCTTGATTTCCAGCTTTTCAGTAGCAGCTTCGATGACAAACTGGCATTTGCTTAGCTCTTTGCGGTCCAACGTGCCTTGAATGCGCGCTAATGCGTGGCCGCTTTGCTCACCGCTGAGTTTGCCTTTCGCCACCTCACGTTCCAGGTTGGCCTTTATGGTGCTCACGCCGCGGTCAAGATACTGCTGGGATATTTCACAAAGCGTTACATCGAAGCCGGCCTTTGCAAAAACGTGGGCGATGCCATTGCCCATGGTCCCGGCGCCGACGATCCCGATTTTCTGAATGTTCATCCTTGTTATTCCTGCGTCTGCTCCCTTTGGAATGGGAGCGGACGCCTGGCGCGTTCCGCATTCGAACGGAGCGCGCAAAGTGTCGAGTGTAACAAACGCGCAATCTCAACTTGATCGCCCGAAACTGCGCCGAATTTACCATCAGTACTTCTTGTCCCAACGTAGCGCACTCTCTCCCACCAAAAGTGAATCGCACGCGTAATTCAGTCCCATTTTGGAATCTATTTTCGTTCTGGCTCGTCCACTCTTTAGCCGGCGAATAAGTCGCCGCGCACAAACGAAGGAGCTAGTCCGATGAGCAGCAAGAAGTACCTCCTCATGTTGATTGCGGTTTTCTCAATTGCAGGTTTGGGAATTGCGCAGGCGCAGAATCCGGTAACGGCCACCATACCGTTCGACTTTTACGCGGCGGGGAAAATGCTCCCCGCAGGCACATATGTTTTCTCCAACTCGCTACCAAATCTGGACACGCATTTCGCGCTGGGCGATGGCAGAGGCCACAGCGCATTGATCTCGGCGGTCACAGTCAACGAGCAGGGTGGTGATGGAAAACTGGTGTTCCGCCAGCGCGGCGACTCGTATTTCCTGACTGACCTTGTGACGCCATCCCGAGCAGTTCATTTTGGCATCAGTCGCGCCGAATCGAAATTGTTGGAGAGCGCCAGCACGCAAACCGTGTCCATTCCAGTTGGCGAGTAGATCGCCGGGAACCAGTAGGCCCAATTCAAGCAATAGACAAGGTCACGGACGTAAACTCTGTGACCTTAATTTTTTCTGTGATCACTCTGGGGTGATTCCCTGACTTGATCTCTGCCTGCTTCCATTCGCGGCAAATGGTATCTTGTTCGGTCTGTCGCGGAGAACTTCCATGAGATCTGCGCTTTCTTACTTCCTGCTACTGCCAGTTTTCAGCAGCCTACTTGTCGCGAGTTCCGGACCGGACAACCGCGCTGTCACTGATCCCAAAACTTTGAGCTCGCAAAGTAATCCCGCGGCGAAACCAGTACCGATCGAAGACCTATTCATGACGCGTACGGTGAATGCCGGAGGCTGGTCGCCCGATGGGCAGCAAATCGTCTTCGAAAGCAACGCCAGCGGCAGAACAAACATTTGGAAAATGCATGCCGACGGCGCCGCGGCCACTCAGCTCACGCATTCAGACGATCGTCAATTCGCGCCCGTCTGGTCTCCCGACGGCAAGTGGATCGTGTATCAGCAAGACGTCGGTGGCGCCGAGATCTGGGACTTGTTTGCTGTCCCATCTGAGGGCGGCGAGCCTGTCAACCTCACGAACACAGAAAAGATTGCCGAAAGCAGTCCCTTGTGGTCGCCTGACGGCAGCCGGATTGCGATTGCCTACAAGCCCAAAGAATCGCCCATCACCGATATTGCCTTGCTTGACTGGAAGAAGCGCGAAGTAAAGAAACTCACGAATGAACAGGAGCAGGACCACCGTTGGACGGCTGCAGCCTGGAGCCGCGACGGAAAGCTTCTTCTAGCCAGCCGCAGCAATGCCCTCTTTTCCGATGGCGACGTATATCTGATCGACACCACGACGGGAAATTCCCGGAATTTGACCGCGCATTCCGGACAACAACTCTTCACCGCCCATGATCTCTCGCCAGATGGCAAGCTGGCGCTGATTTCATCGAACGCTCAGGGTGGATTCTTCAATGTCGCCCTGCTGGACGTTTCCAACAGGAAGTTGCGCTGGGTGACGGACACGCAATGGGACGGACAGGCGCGCGCGTTTTCCCCAAATGGGAAACAATTCACGTACATCCTCAACGAAGACGGTCGGACCCGGGCGTTCATTGGCGACGTTGCCGGCGGAACGTCCATCCAGCTCAAAATGCCGGAAGGGGTTAACGGCCTGGCTGACGACCCAACTCCGTTTTCACCCGATGGGAGCAAGCTTCTGATGACGCACCAGAGTTCGCGAAGACCGAACGATCTATGGTCCTACACCATCGCGACCGGTGCGGCACAGCAACTCACGAAATCGGCCAATCCAAGCGTTGACGCTTCCCTGCTGCCGCAGTCACAGCTTGTTACATACAAGAGTTTTGATGGCACCATGATCAGCGCGTTCGTCTGGCTACCGTTTAATTTGAAGCGCGACGGCAGCAATCCCGCGATCGTGCTCCCTCATGGCGGCCCGACCGGACAGACACCTGACACCTTCAGCAGAACGGCAGCCGCATTGGCGACTCGGGGATACATCTGCATTGCCCCGAATGTGCGCGGGTCTACCGGTTATGGAAAGAAATTCCAGGAGATGAACATCAAAGACCTGGGCGGAGGCGATCTGCAGGACGAGGTATACGCGGTCAAGTTCCTTGAGGCCAGCGGCTATGTGGATGCCAAACGCGTGGGCATTACCGGCGGCTCGTACGGCGGGTATATGACTCTCATGGCGGTTGGGAAGACGCCCGACGTTTGGTCTGCAGCCGTCGAGCAGTACGGAATCATCAACTGGCTGACGATGCTGCAGCACGAGGATGCATTCTTGCAGCAATATGAGAAATCACTGCTTGGAGATCCGGAGAAAGACCGCAAAATTTACGAGGACGATTCCCCTCTGAAATACATCCGCAACGAAAAGGCGCCGCTCCTGGTGCTGCAGGGAGAAAATGATCCTCGCGTTCCGAAAGAAGAGGCGGAGCAGGTAGTCGAAATCCTCAAGCAGGAAGGCCGCACGGTTGACGTCCACTACTATCCCAAGGAAGGACACGGCTTCGCCAAACGCGAGGACCAAATCGACGCGCTCACGCGCACAACTGCCTGGTTCGACAGGTACTTGAAGGGCTCATCCGCCGGCGCAGCCAGCCACAGTTCTGCCGCCGAAACAACGAAATAGGCCACTTTCTCATCACTACCAGAGTTGCCAAGGCAGAAGCCTCGCTTTGACGGGAGCAAGTCCGGCGCAGGCGTAAGTAGTCGCCTCTTATGGTGACACTCTGAATTACACTGTGCAGCGCGCTCCCCAGAAATGCGGTTTCCGTGCGATGTGAGGTCGAGCAACTCACTCCAAGCGAAGACTGCCGCAATCAGGCGTCGTACGCAATTACGGTCAGCTACCTTGGCCGTCCGACGCTGACGCTCCATCTCTGCAAACTGCATATCCTCGACACCTGGCATCTCGCGCAACGAAATTCCATGCTGCAGTACGGTGGAGATGTGCGCGTCAAAGCCGTGGCTGTCAAGAAGCTATAGCCAAAACTCCCGAGCGGGAATTTTTCCTGCCGGAGAAGACCAAACTACTTAAGACACGAACGACCATCGAGGAAGTTCACTCTGGAAGCGCAATCAACTCGACGCGTTCGATTTCCCGCCCAAGGAAGCGGCTGCCGAGCTCCCGAAACTTGTCCACCGAATCAGTAGCGAAGAACTGGACAGAAGGCTGCCCGTTCGCCTGAAGAGCTAGCTCGCCTAGCCGGTTTGCGACTGAATGCGCGACAGCCTGGGCTGAATCGACTAATCTCATTTTCTCCGGCAACACTCGATGCAGCAATGGCTTCAGCAGAGGATAGTGCGTGCATCCCAAAACCAGAACGTCGGCAGCTTGTTCGTCTGATCGCTTAAGCTCATTGAGATAGATGCGTGCGACTTGTTCCGTAACCGGATGTTCCGTCCATCCTTCCTCAACGAGCGGAACCAACAGAGGACAAGCCTTTTCGACTGCTCTAACGCCCCGCTTCTGCAGCTCGTTGCGGTAGGCATGGCTCGCAACGGTGGCTGCAGTGCCGATCACCCACACGTTCTTAGTGTTGCTTAGTTCGCTCGCTGCCTGTGCCCCAGGCTCGATAACGCCGACAATCTCCTTCGTCACAGCCGCCTTCATCGCGGGCATCGCAAGTGCGCTGGCTGTGTTGCAAGCTACCACGATGTATTCACTCCCCTGGTTTTCAAGGAAATGCAAGCTGGAGACGGCATAATGCGCAATCGTCTTTGCCGATTTGGAACCATACGGCAATCGTGCGGTGTCGCCGACATATAGATATTCAGCGCCGGGAATTGCCGCCAGTAATTCGCGCAGGACCGTTAACCCGCCGAATCCCGAGTCAAACACGCCGATCTTCATTGAAGCTGAGTCACCAGGTTATGCACTACTGCAGTGCTATAGATGCTGTGCAGATCAGCATGACCTGCCAGAGTCTCGCGCTCCTTGCCATCGATGAGAAATTTCACCCGCTGGATCTCAGGGAAATTCGCGGCGAGGGTGTCAATGAGCGACATTAGGGTTAAATCCTCCACCATAATTCCGGAGCGATGGCCATCGGCCAGTGCCGGGTTCATATCAATGACCGCAAATGTCCGGTCCACGATGAAGACATTGTTTACAGCCGACCCTTGTCCCACCGGATGCGGAGATGGCTTGTCCAAATATTGGGCGAGCAGCGTTTGCAGCACCGCTCGCGCGCGAGCAGTCGGCTCTGCTGGCAGGGGGATGTTCACTTCACGGAGGCGAAATACGTCCTCGTCGTCGTAGGCGACCGTTAACTTCACAATCGCCTTCGCTCCCTGGATTTGCGAAGCAACGGGCCTCTGGTCAGAAGCTCGCCGCAAGCTCTCTTCCGTCACGCGACGAAGCATCAAGATGTATATCCCACTTACAAGAACCGCACCCAAGAGCAGCACGAGCGCGATCTGCACGTGTCGGGGAATCATTGCTCACCCGCACGCTCTTTGTTTGTGACAACGGCGTCCGCGATGGCGCCGGCAATGAGCTCTGGAGAAATTTCAAGGCCTTTCTTACTCGCCGGGATCTCGACGGCTATAGCGGGAGCTGCAACCGACTCGAGCGGGTTGAGAAAGGCCGGGCGGAGCTGCGAGATCACGGAACGTTTATTAAGAGCTTGCTGGGTGGCGGCAGCTAAACTCGCGCTTCGCGCGCTAAATGCTGCTTGTGCCGTATCCCATGGGAGAAATCCACGTAAATCCAGCGGTCCGGAGGGCGGATGCGGCAGCGCCGCAGTGAAGAGCCGAAGGCTGGATCCGGGTTCTGCATGCAGGCTCACGTAAACAGCGGGACGCGCCTGATTCACGAGGATGGCCCGTTTTTCTAGCGAAATCTCAGTATCGCCATCGCGCAGCAGCGCGGTGGTTATATGACGCGACTGCAATTCCTGCTTGAGCTTGCGCGCGAGCAGCAGCGTCAATTCTTTTTCCGGCAAATTCGGCGCGATGCGTGCACCAGTTTCGCTGCCGCCGTGTGCGGGGTCGATCATTACGAGAAACGTTGGGACGCTCTCGGCTGCTTTATCGGCCACGGGCGCCTCCTTGTTTGCGGGGCTGGAGACCTGGAGGCGATAGCTAGCCTCGGGCGGAGACACCAAGCGTCGATTAGGTTCGCCTCCCGCGGCGAAGAGCAGAATCGGCAAGAGGCAACAGGAAATTGGCAACCTCCCCAATATCCTCCAGCGCGCCCCGACGCTCCGCGTTGTTGCCACTGTTCTCAATGTGACTGTCGGAGTCTGCTTGCGTAGAAAGTGTTCCGGTTCTTTTCCATCTCCGCTTTTTACTCCAGCGCATAGATTGTCAAACCGCTAAGCAGCTTGGGATAGAAGTCCGTCGATTTCTGCGGCAGCACTTCCCCGGAAAATGCAATCTCACGCACTTGCTCGATACTGACGGCATTCATCAGAAACGCGACGTTGACAGAAGGGTCGTCTTTGACCGAAGCCAAAACCTCGCTCACAGAGCGGGCATAGCGGATATGCTCCTGGTTGATGACCTGCTCCCGGGATATTCCGAGTACGCGTTCGAGGAGCAGCGAGTGCAGGTTGACAACATCGAGTTTGCGCTGCCGGGATGAAAACTCCTTCCCGATATGGGCATCGCTCCCTGCTTTCGAACGGAACAGGAACACTCCTTTTTTTGTCACGACCGCGAAGGAGGTGGCGTTCTTTCCCGATTCGGCTAGACGCTTCATAACCTCGCTCTCCCCGGTCTTCTTCAGTTCTTCGACCTCGTACAAGTCCTTACTTTTGCGAAGGAACGACTCCACATCGAAGTTCGGCAGGCCGAATACGACGCGGTGCGTGGGGAGAATCGTCAGACCGGGCGAATCCATATTCACGAAGGTCATCATCACTCGCGTGGCGTTTTGCTTGAACGCTTCATTGGAACAGGCCTGCGCCTCACTGCGGAATGTCAAGGCAGTTTCGTAACGATGATGACCATCGGCGATGATGAGCTTTCGGTCTGCCATCTCGGCAGAAACTATGTTGAGTATCGAGGACTCGGTTATGCGACGGACTCGATGCAGAACTCCGTACTCGTCGCTCACTTCCTGCCATTCGTGGTGATCCTGATCGAACAACAAGGAATCGATTGTTTGTGCAGGATCGCTATACAGCATGAAGATTTGCCCAAAATGGGCATGAGTAGCACGCAGCAGCTTGAGGCGATCGCTCTTGGGCTTTGCCAACGTCTGCTCGTGGCGAAAAACAATGCCTTCGGAGTACTCGTGCAGGCGTCCCAGAGCGATAAAACCTTTGCGTTCGACTTCGTTCAAAGTTCCCGGGACCGAAAACCGTTGGGAGTACGCATACAGGGAGGGAGTACTGTCCTGACTAAGGATGCCCTCTCGCCGCCACGTTCGGAAGTGGTCGGCAGCCTGGCTATAGCGATTATTGTTCTCTGTTTCCTCGCCTTGCGGCCGTCCCAGGATTATTCGCACCAAATTGTACGGATTGGACTTGTAATAGCTATCCTGCATTTGCGGCGAGATCTTGTCATAAGGCTGGGTAACTACGC
>JAFAUE010000414.1 GCA_019243475.1 Acidobacteriota bacterium
TCCAATATTTCCGACGAAGTTCGCGCAGGAACCCTCGCGTCTCTTGCCTTCATTGATCCGCCTATCCGACGCGATTTGGCGCTGGTTTATCGCAAGGACAAAACGCTGAGCCGGGCGGCGCGGGCGTTCATGGACATTGCCGTCAACCGGAAGACGGCCAAGAAGCTGGCGAACTCCTAAGGTGCCGCCTTTTGAAATTCGGCCTCGCAAGCCTCACTTCAGTCGGGCAGCTTCTAGCCAGGTAGCAGTCGCATCTCTCAAACCATAAGAAGGCTGTCGATTGAAGAGCGGGCGTGAGACCGCCGGACAATGAAAAACAGGTGAATCGGCACTTTGTTTTACATTTTCCTTCCCGCGAGCTCGGCAATTTCTGTTAGCTTTTATTTTTCGCAATCTATGCCTTCCGGAGGATTTCTGAATTGGGCAAAGACATGGTTCCCAAGCGGCTCTTTCTCACCAAAGGAGTGGGAAAACACAAAGAGCGCTTGACCTCATTTGAGCTGGCGCTGCGCGACGCCGGCATTGCATCGCAGAACCTGGTACGCGTCTCCTCCATCTTCCCGCCGCACTGCAAGCTCATCTCCCGTAAGGAAGGGCAAAAATATCTCAATCACGGAGAAGTTGTTTTTGCCGTGGTCGCGGAAAATTCAACGCGAGAGCCGCATCGGCTGTTGGCGTCGAGCATCGGCGTTGCTATTCCCACGGACCGGAGCACGTACGGCTATATGAGCGAGCATCACAGCTTTGGCGAAACCGACGATCAGGCAGGTGACTACGCGGAAGAACTCGCAGCCGAAATGCTGGCAACCACTCTGGATGTCGAGTTCGACGCCGACAAGTCATGGGACGAGAAAAAAGAGATCTACAGGATCTCCAACAAAATCGTGCGGACCGCGAACATGACGCAGTCTGCGGTGGGTGATAAGCACGGGCGCTGGACAACGGTCATCGCGGCCGCGATTCTGATTTTCGAATAGAACCAAGGGCGAACACGAAGGCGACAGCGCCGACAACGCAGACAGGCACATTCACTGACATCCCGGAATGTCGTTTGTTAGTGCCTCTAAAGTTTGGCCTCGCGCCCTATGTTGCTCGCTCCCGTAAAGCAATGTCCGCAGAAGATAGTTTCCAAGTCGCGCTGGTGCAGATGTCCTGCTCACCAGATCCAGACGCCAATCTGGACAAAGCTGTGCAGCGCATTCGGGAGTCCGCGCGCAATGGAGCACAGATCATCTGTTTGCCGGAGCTCTTTCGAACGCAATATTTCTGCCAGCGCGAAGACACATCTCTCTTCGATCTGGCGGAGTCGATTCCGGGCACCACCACCCAAGCCATCGGCAAGGCTGCGGCAGAGTCGAAAGTCACGGTAATCGCTTCCCTGTTTGAGAAGCGAACGCGCGGGCTTTATCACAACACCGCCGTGCTGATCGGCAGCGATGGAGCCGTAAAGGGCCTGTACCGCAAGATGCACATTCCGGACGATCCTCTGTATTACGAGAAGTACTACTTCACGCCAGGGGACCTGGGATTCAAGGCCTTCGACACCGACGTCGGCCGTGTAGGAACGCTGATCTGTTGGGACCAGTGGTATCCGGAGGGCGCGCGGCTCACGGCGCTGCAAGGAGCACAAATTCTTTTTTACCCAACCGCCATTGGCTGGCATCCCGCAGAAAAAGAGCAATACGGAGCGGCGCAGCACGATGCCTGGCGAACCATTCAGCGTGCGCACGCTATTGCAAACGGAGTATTCGTCGCCGTAGTAAACCGCGTAGGACATGAGACCGGCAATATTCGGGGGAACGAGGCGCCAGGTGCCGGTCTCGAGTTCTGGGGAGGTTCTTTTATCGCCGATCCATTCGGGCGAGTTCTTGCCGAAGCGTCCCACAACCGCGAAGAAGTCCTCTGCACAGAAGTGAATCTCGGCGAGATCGACGAAATTCGGCGCAACTGGCCTTTCTTGCGCGACCGCCGCATCGACAGCTACTCCGGCATCGGGCATCGTTTTCTGGACTAGCCCAGAATGGAACTACAGATGGCTCTCAGGATGGCGAATGGACAAACCATGTTGCGGAAGTCTCATGTTCCACGAATGCGCGGGATCCAGCAGAACCGGCGATCCCTCCATCCATTCGGAGCTTCTCTGTGTACCCTCGTCTCCTGTGTGTGGTGAGCTTTTCTTAAAACTGAATTGAAAAATTCACGCGTCAACCAGACACCCGCAACACTCGGCTATCGCATGCCGGCCGAGTGGGAGCCGCATGAAGCTACGTGGATCGCCTGGCCGCACAACCGCGAAGACTGGCCGGGCAAATTTCATCCAATATCCTGGGTGTACGCGGACATCGTTCGCCATCTCGTTCGCGGCGAACTAGTGCGCATTATCGTCAACGATTCGGCACACCAACGTGCTGCCGAACAGACGCTTAAGATGGCGCACGTCGAATTACAACGCGTCGAGTTCTTTCGCTGGCGAACAGACCGGGTATGGACGCGCGATTCCGGGCCAATCTTTATTACGAATCAAGCCCGAGAAGTTGGGGCGACGCTCTGGCGTTTCAACGCCTGGGCCAAGTACTCCGATTACAAACACGACGAGAAGCTCGGCGCTGCCATTGCCACGAAGTTAGGAATCAGGAGCTGGCAGCCCGAGATCGCGGTCGCCGGAAAGTCGAGACGCCTCGTACTGGAGGGAGGAAGCATCGATGTCAATGGTCAAGGCTCCCTATTGACGACGGAGGAATGCCTACTGAGCGATGTGCAACAACGCAATCCCAATGTCGCCCGCGAACAACTTGAAAAGACGTTTGCAGACTACCTGGGCATCACGAATGTGATTTGGCTGGGAAGAGGAATCGCCGGGGACGACACTCATGGTCATATCGATGACATTGCGCGTTTCGTTTCGCCCCACACCGTAGTTATGGCCGTTGAAGCCAATTCCGAAGACCCTAATCACGAGCCGCTGCAAGACAACGTGCGCCGCCTACGTGCTGCCCGTGACCAAAACGGGAAACCACTGAACATAGTAGAACTGCCGCTGCCGGCTCCCGTATGGCATCGGGGCCAGCGACTGCCCGCAAGCTATGCGAACTTCTACATTGCGAACCAATGTGTACTCGTGCCGACCTTCAACGATGTCAATGACCGCGTAGCTCTCAATATCCTATCCGGCCTGTTTCCGGATCGCGAAGTTGTCAGCATCTACTGTCGGGATTTTATTTGGGGTCTTGGAGCAGTCCACTGCGCTACACAGCAGCAGCCAGGAATCTCATGATCGGGGCGATTCGCTCCTCGGGTCATCGCGCCATTGCGTCAGACTCGCAAACTTCGCGATTACACTAATCGTGGACCTCCCATATATGCCTCCCGAGCCAGACAAGAACTCCGCGAAAACAAAATGGGTGCAGATTGAGAGCTACATCCAGCTGGGCGTGTTGCTGCCGGCGGCAACGTTCGTCGGCTGGCTCATCGGACACCTTCTCGATCTGCATTTCCATACCGACTGGATCTATCTCGTCGGACTGGGTTTCGGGATCGCCGCAGGATTCGTTCAGTTCTTTCGCGTGGCGCTGAAGACCACCGATGACTGATGCCTCCGCCAGCGAGACGCAGAATGCAGACGAGCAGTTCTTCGCGTCAGCCTACCAGCGCATCGTTCGTGACCTTATCGCGCTCCTTCCCGCCTCTGTAGGGCTGTTCTGGATTTTCCTCGACCACCGCTTCGCGCTCGGATTTCTGATTGGCGGCGCCCTCTCGATCGTCAATTTCTTGTCGCTGAAGAAGCTGGTAATCACGTTTGCCGACCGGGTAATCAATAGCGACGGACAGCAGCGCTCGTCCGGACTAGTGCTGCGCTTCGTCTTCCGCTACGGCCTGATCGCAGTGGTCGGCTATGCTATATTCAAAAGTTCTGCCATGAGTGCTTACGGACTTATGGCTGGCCTGGCGCTTCCCGCTGCTGCCATCATGATGGAAGCCGCCTACGAGCTGTACATCTCGCTCCGGCGCTCCCGTTGAGTCGAGACCCGGTTTCCAAAGATGGAACAACTGTTCTTTACTCGATTTCTGAACCAATACTTTGGCGGGTTCGCCGCGCGACTCCTGTCCGCACTCGGCGCGCACCCTGTGTCCGCGGGCGAGAAAACCCAATATCTTTTCACCTATAACCCAGCCGCTCCCATCAGCAACTTCTTCGCTATGGAGTTGCTGGTCGTTGGAATTCTTGTCGTGTTATTCCTGTGGGCGCGGGCGCGCATCTCTGTGGATAATCCCGGACCGATGCAGCACATCTTCGAGCTGACCGAGCAATTCATCGACGGGCAGAGCGAAGAGATCATCGGGCATCACAGCTCGCACTTCACGCCGTTTCTCGTGGCTCTTGGCCTCTTCATCCTCATTTCCAATTTGATCGGGCTGATACCGGGATTCGAATCGCCGACTGCCACACCCACCGTCCCGCTGGGACTCGCAATCGTTGCCTGGCTTTATTACCACTTCCATGGCATTAAGAAACAAGGCCCGGTGAAGTACGCAAAACACTTCGTTGGACCAATGCCGATCCTTGCGCCTCTGATGATTCCCATCGAGATCATCAGCCATATCGCTCGCATGATGTCCCTCACCATCCGTCTTTACGCGAACATCTTCGCCGGCGATTTGGTGACGCTGGTCTTTTTCTCACTCATACCGATTGGCATACCGGTCATCTTTTTGGGACTGCACCTGTTCGTTTCGTTGTTGCAGGCATACATCTTCGTGCTGCTGGCAACCGTGTACCTGGCCGGGGCGGTAGCTGAAGAACACTGAGGTTTTGCCAGGCGGACCTGGCGGAAACTGCAAGTGTGAGGGCGCCAGCTCGGTGAGCGTCAACCACCTCCTTGCAGTAATTCATAGTAAGGAGCACCACCATGCGTAAACTTGCGTTCATCGCTTTGGCGATGATCGTTCTCTTTGTTGCCGCGCCGCTGTATGCGCAAACTCCGGGAGAGGCTCCGGCAACCTTTAATTGGGCGATTCCCATCGGCGCCGGTATCGGAATGGGCATTGCCTCCGGTCTGTGCGGCATTGGTCAGGGTCGGGCGACTGCCTCGGCGGCCGAAGCCTTGGCGCGCAATCCCGGCGCACGCGCAGGCATTCAGCTCTTCCTGATTCTCGGCTTGGCGCTGATCGAATCCCTAGCGCTTTACACGCTGGTCATCATCTTCGCGAAAGTAAAGTAGGCGAAATCTCTGTGTGCCCTCGATTCGTCGAGGGCATTTTTTCGTTCGTGGCTTCGAGGTCGCCCATAATGCGCCAAGTACAGCCGCCCTACGTTTTTCACCGTCTGCTTCCGCTATAATCGAAAACAGCTAAGTTAGGCGCGCTTCGCAAATCTTGATCCCCCGCAGACGTCATTGCCCTGGTGCGGCGGGAATCCATGGACAGGACGAATGACGGAGAACAGCAACAAACAGAGGCCAAAAGTTCTGGTAGTGGATGACGAGCGCGTAATTGCCGACACCCTGGCAATCATCCTCAATCAAAATGGATTTGCGGCCACGCCGGTGTACAGCGGCACAGGCGCGATCGAGCAGGCGCGCGCCCATCGTCCCGATCTGATCATCAGCGATGTGATCATGGAAGACATGAACGGAATCGACGCCGCCATCAGCATTCGCCAGTTTCTGCCGAGCTGCAAGATCCTTCTCTTCTCCGGGCAAGCGGCCACAGCCGACCTTCTTGAAAAAGCTCGCGCGCGCGGTCACGAATTCGAAATCCTTGCCAAACCTGTCCACCCGCAGGATCTGCTCGCCAAGCTGCGAGACTGAATCTTTCCGGTCAATGTAACGAGTAACTCAAAGATTCGAGACAGTCTCGCCCTCACTGCCGAATGCGAGGATTCACAGCTGCATAGAGAACATCGGTCAACAGATTGACGGCGATGTAGGTGAGTCCGATCGCCAGAATGCAGCCCTGAACCAGGAAATAGTCGCGATTGCTGATCGCGGTGATTGTCAGACGTCCGATGCCAGGCCAGGAAAAGATAGTTTCGGTGACGATGGCTCCGGCGAGCAGCGCTCCAAACTGAAGGCCGACCACGGTGAGCACCGGAATCATGGCATTGCGCAGCGCATGCCGGTAAACCACGGTACCTTCGCTCAAACCTTTTGCGCGCGCCGTGCGGATGTAATCCTGCCCCAGTTCTTCGAGCATGGCGGTGCGCACCATGCGCGTGAGAATCGCCGCCAGAGCTCCACCTAGAGTGATGGCTGGAAGCACAAGATGTTCCCAGCTTCCCGATCCCGAAACGGGAAGAGCTCCCAGCTTAATGGCGAAGAAAAGGATCAGAATCGGCCCGAGCGCGAAGTTGGGGAAGGACAAGCCGAACAGGCTTACCACGCTGAGCAGGCGATCGTCCCAGCGGTCGCGCCGTTGCGCCGAGCGCACTCCCGCAGGAATCGATATCAGCAGCGCGACGACCAGTGCCGCCAAGGTAAGCCGCAGCGTATAGGGATAACGCTCCCAAATCACGCGACTAACATCCTGATTCAGGCGGATTGACTGCCCGAGCCGCCCATGCAGAACGCCATTCCAGTAATGCAGATACTGCTGCCCGACGGGCAAATCTAAGCCGTAAGCATGGCGCGCCGCCTGCACGTCCGCGCTGGCCGAGCCTTCCCCCAGCATTGCTTGAATCGGATCGCCAGGAACGAGGTGGATTAGAAGGAAGACAACGGAGACCACGAGCCAGAGAACCGGCAGCGTGTAGAGAAGCCGCGAACCTAAAAGCCGGAGCATAGTGCGAGATTCACTGGAACAGTGAAGGCTG
>JAFAUE010000339.1 GCA_019243475.1 Acidobacteriota bacterium
TCTTCCCGCGCGCTTCACTCAGACTGCCGTCGGAGTTCGGCGATCTGTTGCTTCAACGATTCCAATTCCTGGCGAAGCAAACTAACCTCCGCTTCCAGTCGAACGACTCGCTGATCATCTGAATCAGCGCCTACCGTCGCTTGTACGTGCACGGGAGCGGCTGGTTCTGCGCCTCCACTCAGAAGATGCATGTACCGTGATTCTTTCGTGCCCGGTTGTCGCGGGAGGACTTTGACCAGCGGCGGATCGCGCTCGATCAGTTTCTGCAGAGTGGATTGCACATCGTCCAAGTGCTCGAAGTTAAACATGCGCTCGCTGCGTCCGCGCAACTCACCCGGAGTTTGCGGACCACGCAACAGCAGCACGCAGATAAGCGCCGTTTCCCCGCGCGTGAAATTGAACACTTCCTGAACGCGGTGTTCGTACTTGGTCACGCGACTGTCGGCGCCGCGCGCCGGGCCTGCGAGGCGGTGACTCTGCAGCCCATCGAGAGCGGAGCGAACCTCATCGTCCTTGAGGTTCATCACCGGCTCCCGGTTGTTCTTCTGGTTACAGGCATTCACTAGCGCATTGAGCGAGAGTGGATAGTAGTCGGGCGTCGTGATTTCTTTCTCGATGAGCGCGCCAAGGACTCGCGCTTCCACAGCACTGACGATTGGCAGCATGATGTAAGGCTAAAGCAAAAATGGCCGTCGGCTTTCGGCTATCAGCTTCCGGCTTCTAGGCTCTTAACTGCGACCGTCAAATCAGCGAGGCGGCTGCAGCTTCTGCGCACAAGCCGGTAGCCGGAAGCTGGTAGCCGGCAGCTTGTCTTACGATAGCTCCGAAGGATGCAGCGCGCGGTCGGCGAGCTTGAGGTAGTAGCGAATCCAATCGGCTTCTGAAGAGACCGGCGCTTCTCCGGTGACCGCTTGTGCCTCCGGACGCTCGAAGTCACACGCACCGTCAATCATTACGTTCAGCATGGAGCGCACCTGGTCGAGCGAGTACTTCGCCGCAAAGTCGTGATTGAGCAGCTGGTGGCGCATCATGCCTTCGATGGCTCCAAGCAGAGCTGAGCGGAGTACTTCCACGCTGACTTCCTTGCGCAGTTGGCCGTCGCTATGCATGGCGGTCAGAATGTCGTCGAGCACGGCAACGAATTCTCGGAACTGGCGACTGGCAATGGCGACACCTTTTTCCCGCGGTGCAGTCTGCTCCAGCAGAAGGATTGCGCGAAATTCGGGATCGCTTTCGAGAAAGCTGATGAGCATATTGCCGGCCAGCTTCAGCTTCTCCATAGGAGACGGAACGCTGATCGAAGCCAGCACAATTGCCTTCGTCAGTTCCGCCCATGCACTATCGATGATCTCTCGCCGAAGTTCCTCTTTACCCGAGTAGTACTTCAAGAACTGAGAATGGCTGGTTTGGGCAGCTCGGGTAACGTCGGCCATCGACGTGGCCTCATAGCCCTTTTCTGCAAAAAGGGCTTTGGCAGCGGCACGAAGCCGCTCACGACTGGAACTCGCGCGCTGCCGCATTTCCCCCCTGTAGTCGGTCGATAGCGCACCGATTATTGTGCGCTCATATTGTAGCTCAAAGTGATTACTATTGAGTAGTTACTTGCATCTTATAGTCATTCAGTTATCATAAATAGACAGATTCGCGCACGATCGCTAGATGCGTCTTTTTTCCAAAATGTTATGCCCGAAGTCCCGAATCCGCCTTTCAGCGTGTCCTTTGACTCGCCTCTGGGCTCTGCCATGAGGCAGCAACCCGACGCGCGCCGCTTTTCGCGCGTGCAGCTACCCATTCCGGTCGAGGTTTCATGCACGCCGCTTCGCTGCTTCCGCCAACCGGCCCACCTGCGCAACGTGAGCGCCGGAGGAGCCTTTCTCTACTCCCCAGTCGCGCCCCCGGTCGGCACCGTGATGAAGTTGGATTTTGCAGTGCAGGTCACGGGACGAGAAGTTCAGATCTCCTGCGAAGGACCTGTAGTGCGTGTCGAGCCGCAAAGTCAGGGAGAACAGGCCGGCGTGGCAATTGAATTTTCCAAGCTGAATCTGGGCGCGTGGTAAAGCGGCTGCTAAGCTGCTGAGCTCCTCAGCTGCTGAGCTCGCGCATAGAGCCCTCGCGGTTTGCTCTTTTTGTCCAGGCTGCTATTTAGCGGTTGCCCACGCCAGGCCGTCGGCTCCGGCGCCTGTGTCGATGAGCTTGTCCACTTTCCAGTCCGACGTGCGAATGGCCGCGACCTTGTGGCTGGAGTCGCACGAGGCATAAGCCACCTGTCCATCTGGACGCATCAGGATCTCCTGCGGTGACGCCGGCACATCGATTGCCTGCACGACCTTCTGCTGAGCGACATCCACCACCGCGACTTTTCGCTCATCGGGAACAGCTACGACCAGCCACTTTCCATCTGGACTCGAAGCAGTGCCATAGCCTCTGCCCGGCAATGGAACCCAACCCTTGATGCTGCTGGAGGCTGTGTCGATGATCGCCAGCTGCGGCTTCGTCTGGTCGGCAGTAAAGACCAGGCGATCATCTGGAGAGATCGAGATCCGCTGAGCGACTGGGGAAATATGGATAGTCGCGACGGTTTTTCGGGACTCCATATCCAGAACCGAAACAGTGCCGGGACCCACGTTCGAGGTGTAGCCTCGCTTCCCATCGTGGGAAATCGCGAGCATGTGAGATTCAGGCTGGCCGGTCGGAATTGAGCCGACGATCTTTAACGTCCTGGGATCGATGATGCTGACTGTTTTGTCGAGTTCGGTGGTGACATAGATCAACCCGTCCGCGGGCCCGACCACAGCATTGTGGGGACGCACGCCATGCCCGAAGTCGATGGTCGAGATTACCTTGTGAGCAACCAGGTCGATTACGTCGATCTCGCGGCCGTCAGTACCGGGCCGGCCGACGCCGGAGTTGCCGTAGATGGGAACGAATGCGAGCCGTCCGTCTGGTGAAGCGGCAAGCTCGTGAGCGGTAACTCCAGTTTCGGGCACAACAGCGACTTGCGTTCCCGATTCGGGATCGATAATGCTTACCGTATGCGCGCCTTTATTCGCGACCAGCAGAAGGCCGTGGGCGTGCTCGCCGGCACGCACCGATGCCGCAAGAGCTGCGAGTCCAAGCGCTAATAAGGCTAACAGTCGTAAATGACGCATGAGTTCTCCAAGTCAGAACCGTTCCCGGTAGGGAACGGGTGAGGCCGACAACTCTCGCGCAGCTCGCTCTCCCGCCAACCCATTCGCTACCGCGAACGATTCCAACATCCAACCGTCCGGCGCAGGCTAGGTTCTTGCCAGTTGGTATAGGTACTCCACGTGCGACCGAACTGCTCCGTCGATGCCTTGCACCTTGGGATTGCTGGATTCGATTACATAGTATTCATTGGGCGCGTGGGCCCCGCTACCATGGCCAAGGCCGAAATGTCCCGCGGGAAGTTGCAGCGGAGGACCAGTGAATACATATCCAGGCCACGAGCCGGCGAGCCGTGGGAAGACGATCGGATCGATGCCTGAGTTGCGATAAACCGCCTGCGCCGCGCGAATCACGGCCGAGTCCGCCGGAGTGGTGGTGGGATCGTAGCCGCCGGTCATGTTCACTTCGATGTCGCCGAATCCGTGCTTGGCGAGGTGAGCCTTGATTTTCGCGAGTGAATCCTGCGCAGTCATGTCGGGAACAAGGCGGCAGTCAAGTTTGGCGACGGCTTTGTGCGGGAGAATGGTCTTGCCGCCAACTCCGGTATAGCCGCCCACGAGACCTTCAATGTTGATGGTCGGTCGAGAGGCCAGCATCTCGAGCGCCTGCTCGTAGGGGACATCGCCGATCCAGTGATTCACGCCGAGCGTACGCTTGCGGGTGGCCTCATCTTCGCGGCGGGAATCTTCGGCGATCATTTGTTTGTCCGCCGCAGAAAGCGGGCGGACTCTCTCCATGTATCCTTCCACCGCCGGAGTATTCCCATCCGGGGAAACCAGCGTGACCAGCGCTTCGACCAGGTGCCATGCGGGACTATCCACCATCGCTTTAAGACTTGAGTGGACATCGGCTTTTGGCCCGCGTCCCCAGCGTTCCCCGCTGGAAACAAGTTCCAGCTCAATCACGCCTTTCGCGCCGAGATCGATGGTCACCTGGCCGTCAGGGTTCTGGGATGCCGACGGCATGAAGACTCCGCTGCAGCGCTTGAATGCAGCCAGAACTTCCGGCTTGTGTACTACCTGCGGAAAATGCGGAGAGCCGATTTCTTCTTCGCCTTCCGCCGCGAACACAAAGTTCACCGGCGGCTTGCGCCCTGCGCCTTTCAACGCGTGAAGAGCTGCCAGGAAAGTCGCCTCGGGACCTTTTTGGTTCACGGCGCCGCGTCCGACGATGACTTTGCCGAAGCCCGGCTTGTCCACCAGCGCAGCCTCAAATGGCGGCGACGACCACTCCGAGGGATCGACCTGCTTCACGTCATACATGAAGTAGAGGCCGAGCGTCTTGGGCGCACCGTTGTCCATCACGGCGAAGACTCCCGGCTGGCCGTCAGTCGGCACCTGCGTCACGTTCTGAAATCCCGCGTCGGTGAGCATGCTCATCAGCAAGCGGCAACCTTCCTGCATGCCGCGGTTTTCGGCTGCGATCGAAGGCTGCCGAATCCAGTTCTGCAGGCGCTGCACGCTTTCGTCGTGCCGCTTCTGGATCTCGGCCCAGACAGGTTGAAGGTCGGCATCTTCGGCGAGCGTGAGGCGCGGCGCTGCAGCCCCGGCAGCGGCCATAGCAGCAGTAGCGACAAATTCACGGCGGTTCATGACGGCGCGAGGATAAAGGAAGAAGGGGGCGCTAGGCAATTGCACTGGTCCCGATGACCGGACAAAAGGAGCCTGTCCCAGGAAAATGTCCGGCGCTGCTTGAAGGAGCCGGTTTAGAGAAGCTGGATTTCAGTCAACGAAAGTCATCTGCGTGGCCGGGGCCACGTGGAGAACGACAACTGTCGAGCTCGCGGAACCGCTGTTGTCAATGGTGAAGATCACAGCTTTGGAGCGAAAACCTGGACTGGCAAAGAAGGCGACATAATTTCCCGGAGCCAGTCGAGCGAAGAAAGATCCAGAACAAGCCGAGGGATTTTCAACGCAATCGTTCAATGTTCCCGATTGCACTCGAGTGATTAATTTTCGTGCACCGTTTTCTTGCTGGTAGATTTCAATCCGAGCGCCGGGAATAAGCGCTCCGGTTGGATCATTGACCACGCCGCGAAAATCGCGCATGGGATCGGGAATCGATTGCTTTTCGGAGATCTCGAATCGATCCGGTTGCGCGAACAGAACCAGCTTGAAAGCCAGGGCTGACTTCCCAACGCCGCCGGAAACTTGCAACTGAAGATTCCCTTGCAGCTTGTCACCAGCCGAGGCGCGAACTTCATATCGGCCCGGAGCGAGCACCGGAGACTTCAGCCACCCATACTCATCGCACGCCATCACAAGGGCAGGCGTTTCGCGCGGCCGGTTCGAAGAGTCATAGGTGAAGAACTCCACCTTTGCGCCGGGCACTGGCTTCCGGTCGAACACAACAGCGATCCGAACCGATCTGCTTGCCATAAAAACGGGCTCAACGTTTACGCTGTTGCCGAGGCAGGTCACGACTGGCATCGCGACGAGCAACGAAGTGAAAGCGACCTTGGTCAGCAGCTTCAAAGGCGGCTCCGTTTCCGCTGATTATAAGGTGCTTTGTTCCGCACCGTGGTTCGGCTGGAAGCGGTCTCGCCGCTATAATCCCTGCTTGGAGTCGTAACCATGGCTTTTACCCCGCCGCCCGACAAGATCATGTTC
>JAFAUE010000459.1 GCA_019243475.1 Acidobacteriota bacterium
CTGTGACTCAAGCCAGCGCTCGGGCTGCATACGCCACAGAGGGCTGCGCCTGTCGCCATCGGGGCCACGCTCCCGGCGCACGCGCTGCATGAGCTCCAGAAAGAGCGGTTCCGATTCGGGACTTAGCACGGTTTCGTGCGCGCCGCTGCCAAAGACAATCTGCTCACTTAAGGTGAATGACTCGGAAGTCGCTACCTGGGCCCGCGCAAACTCAAGACCGTGCAGACGAAAGGCGAGTTCGCTGGAACTCAGCACGACGGTCTCGCACTCCGGCACGGCCGCGCGAACGCGTGCAATTGACGCTGCGAATCTCTGGCAGGCCTTTGCGTTGTCGGCACAGCGTACGAGTCGAGTCGCAATGTTTCCCTGATCGGAAATGTCGATGTGAAACAGCTCCTCTGCGCGCTCATCGAATTCATAAAGCTCGAAGCGCGCTGCCTGGCGATCGAGCCAATGCATGCGAGCATGGACCACCGCCGACCGACCGCGCGGAACAAAGACTCGCAAACACTCCACGACGCCGCGTTCCGATTCGCGCCTCCGGCAAAAGTCAAGCCACAGAAGCGCAAACGTCAACGCGCCGTCGATTGAGGCCTGCAGCTCCGAGTCGTTAACGCCGAGAAAGCAGATGCGCGAATGTCCTCTGCGCAAAAGGCCACGGCAATAGACTGAACTCAAGCTGTGTTCGAGATCCGCGCTGGACGTGATGTCTTGAACGCCCCATTCCGGGAATGAGCGTTCCAGTACGCGCTGCAGCCAACGCTGATAGGCGAGGCGAGCCTGGCGTTGCACGGTCGGCGCGCGGCGCTCGCGGCTGCTGACCACATCCAGCCACGTCGGCTTTCCTTTTCCAAGCCTCTGCACCGCCAGCCTGAGCTGTTGCGCCTTGTGCTCGATGTCCACAATGCGCCGCACCATGTTTCGCTCCGGCGACCACAGGTGCAAAAGGCATTTTCCGTGCTCGCCGGAGATCGAATACCTCGCTACGCTGAAATCAAACAGAATCTCGCCTTCTTCGATAACACAGGCGTGAGGTGACGAAGCCAGAAACTCGTCGAGTTCACGCGCAAGGCGGGCCGGCTCCATGGGAAAGCTTCTGAGCTGCTCAGCTGCTGAGCTTCTAAGCTCGCACATGTCGCCGGGAAATCGTTTTGCGCGATCCAGGACGCGCCCAAGGATCGATGCGACGAGCGACGATAACCGACACTCAAGCTCAGCAGCCTAGGAGCTTAGCAGCTCAGCAGCTGTTTACGATGCCGCTTCTGCGATCGCTTTCACCGGTCTTTTGATTTGGTGCAGATGGATGGAGCGGACTTTGGGATTTTCGAATGGATACCGCTTGTTCATCGCCAACTGCGCGAGGTGCCAGGCGCGATGGACATGAATCGAGCAGAGCTGGAGCAACACGCTCTTGCTCTCGCCCGCGCGGGCCTCAAGACGATACGACGGCGGCTCCCCACAGACTTCGGTGCCTGTGACGATTCCGAGCGAGCAGAAGGCAGCGGTTCTAGCCATGCATCTGCCCTTGCCACCGGTGCCAAGGAGCGGCCGGTGCGATTAGGGTCCTGCGCAAGTTGGCAGGAACGGTGTGTAACATCAGGCCGCGCGCGTGTCGGTGCGCTGCCCGAAGGACGACTTCTCGCGCTTCGGCCTCGAGGAGGAAAGTCCGTAGAATTTCCTCTCCTCTGCAGTCATCTCGCGTCCGAAGGCGCGACGGAATTGTGCTCGCAGGTCAGGGGGGAGACTCGCGGTGCCGCGAATGATCTGAAGCTTCGACATCTCGGCGTGAGATGCCGCCATGTCAGGGAAGGTTGCTGTCCCCGCCTATTAAGCCCTTTGTTTTCATTAATTTGTAACTACTATGTTAGTCGCGTCGAAATCCGGCAGCTTTCAGTGCCTGTCGAATCATAGAGTTGCGCATGAATGACTTCCATACGCCTCCGGTGCGAAGGTTCTCGGCCATGAGCAGCAATATCCCCTGATCAATGCCGATGATCTCCGGGTCATACCACTGGTCTTTGGGACGAAAGGCGTCCACAAAGCCATAGCGCGTCCAGGCCTGCGGGTACCGATCAAAGATGGTTTGCAGCACAAGCCTGCAATCTTCAGGCATGAAGACAAGAGACCCGCCGGCCGCGCAGGGGACGATTGTTCCGTCGATGGGTCCCATTACCGGCGGCCCGCCCCAGACTACATATCCGTGTTCGGAATCCGACGCAGTGATCCCCCACAGTTCGTTGGAGTACCACGGATATTGATCGCGCAAGCTGAGACAGAATCTTTTGTGGGCGAGCGTGGCCGTCGTGGAATTCTGAAAATAGTTGGCGAAGGAATCGCGGCGATGCCGGAAATCGATCCAGGCGTGCGTCGACTGGTGAATGAAGAGTGGAGCTTGAGCGCTGATATAGCGCAGGTCTCCATATTCATACACCGGCCGCTTCCATGCTGACCAGGAGGACGCGGGAATCGGATGCGACGGCGAGCCGATGGCCAGCAGATACATTCCCATCAGCTCGGAGTACGAGTCCCATCGCGACTTCAGGAATCCCGTTTCGGGCTTATAACCGTGATCGAGAGTCTCCCCGTCGTTGAGCATCCAGCTCCAATCGACGCGCTCGTAAATATCACCTGCGAGCTGCCGAATGTCGGCCCTGTCGAAATGCTCGCGCGCATGCAGCACGCCCAGCAGAAGGAGCGCGGTATCGATGGAAGAGATCTCGGAGTTGAATGCCCTTTCCGCAGTGTGCATGTCCACAAAGTGGTAGAAAAAGCCGTGCTGGTGCGGCATGCGCGACGCCAGAAACTCGAGCGTAGCGCGCGTTCGATTGAGAGCATCTTCCCGGTTAAGAAAGCCATTGGCGTGAGCAATGCACAGAGCACTCAGGCCGAAACCTGTCGCCGCGATGCTGGAGACGGTGTGGGAATCCGGCCCAGTGTGGCGCGCGCGGTCCTTGACCAGTCCCGTTTTGGGATCGGCCTGCTCGAAGAAGAACAGGCAGCTCCTGCGCTCGAGTTCGAGCAGCAGTGGATCGTGTCTGTATTTAGGCTCCCCGCCTATGAGCGCGGGAGTTTCAGGGGCAAGCAGCGCAGCAGCCGCGCCGGAGAATGCACTGAGCAGGAAATCGCGGCGGGAAACTGGCATTATTCGGGTTCGGAGAGCAATTCGGGCCACTCCGATTCCCACTCCCTCTGAAGGTCAATGCAGTTCAGCGAAAAGCGGAAGCGCTTGCCAATGAGTCTAACCGCGCGAAAGCTGATGATCTCCAGCGGCCAAGGCAGCTTGCGGGTGTCCTCGACCTCCTGCCAGGAGGAAATAATTTCCGCTTTCGGGAATCGTGCGGCGATGATCTTTTCGGGATTGGAGCGCGCGTAACCGGAGCAGACAACCTCGCCCGTACTGCGCAGCTCAAAGTGGCGCAGCACATACACGCGATGCTGCTGCAGCACCAGGTCGGATCGATCGCTCATCTATGCGACGCGCAACCCTCTTTTACTGAACCTCGGAACCCTACCGCCGTTCCGGGTGCTTGTGCCCTTGCGGATACTTGGAAAACTCAAGTCTAGCAGTCCTCCAGGTTGCTGGCGCAGATTGACGCAGGGCGTCTCTTTCTCAGCAACAATGCACATTCGTCACGCAACCGAAATAAAATCGCTTTGTGACTTCCCTGGGCAAGCTGTTGATTTTGATCGGCGGCGTCCTCATAGTGACTGGCGCTATCGTGATTCTGGCTGGGAGGATGAATCTGCCGCTGGGAAGATTACCCGGAGACCTAAGTTATCGGGGAAAGAACACGGCGTTTTTCTTTCCCATCACAACCTGCATCCTGCTCAGCATTGTGCTGAGCCTGATTGTGTGGCTGGTCAATCGCTTCATGAGGTAATAAAAAGGAAGGCGTTTCGGGTTTCAAGTTTCGAGTTGTGGTGTACCGAGTGAGGCACAAACGATAGGTCTGTTACAGCTCACGTCTTTGTCAGCAAGCTGTCATTCTTCTATGAAAACAGGCGTACCTGTCCATAGGGATTTTGCGGGGGTGATTGCGGACAGACTTCTATGCGTGCTCGAGGCACATAAGGTATGTCCGTG
>JAFAUE010000242.1 GCA_019243475.1 Acidobacteriota bacterium
GAGTCGGCGCGCGCTCCCACTTCGATCGGCGGTGCTTCGACTTCGGCCGGTGGTTCCATTTTGGGAGGCTGGCTCAGGGCATCGGCCATTTTCTCCAGGCCGCTCTTCAGAGGCTCCGCATGCTCGTACAAATCGGCAACCTGAGTGATAGGCGAGGGCCTGGGCGCCGTCACAAGCTGGCTAGTGATCAGGGGACGCGCGGCTTTGTGTTTCTCGAACTCTTTCTGTGCTTTGTCGCGAGCGCGCGCCGCCCGCCAGTCCTGCACCCGCTGAGTTGCCGCGCGCAGGAAGACGAAGTGGGTATCGATCCACGTATGCGCGTCAACAAATGAAAACGCCGTGCACAGATACAGTGCAGCGGCGATCACCGACGCAGCGACAATAAATGCACCGAGAAGGTTGAAGTAGTGAATCAGGAAATCGCCGAGAATCCTGCCGAAGAGGCCTTCGATGGCGATGGCATGCAGCCAGCGCAGATGGCCCGGCACGAGCGCGATCAGCCCGGGAATGAACAGCATTAAGACAAAGGATCCCAATAGCTTTTCAATTGGCGAGGAGACGCCGCGCGAGCGGAACCAGCGCAGTCCCAGCGCCGCCAGCATTACAGGAAAAACAAAAACGGAAATCCCCAACAGCTGGAGTGCAAGGTCTGCGATCAAAGCGCCGACTCGGCCAATCCAATTGTGCGTGGGACCGCCCGCAGACATCGAATCAGCGGTGTTGAACGAGGGATCGAGCGGCGAATACGAGGCCAGGGCGAGGAACAGGAGCAGCGCCGCCGCCATCAGGCAGAAGCCGATGAGTTCGTTAAGGCGCCGGTTCCGTGTCGGCGTAAATAGCCGAAGTAAAACTGTCATTCAGGCGTCGCGGAGACACCAGAGCAGGATGATTATCGCACGGGCTCGTTGGCTGGAGATTACTGCCGTGGTTCTCCAGATGAGCGAATGCAAAGGTGCTATTGGGGCGAATGAATCACAAAAGTGCCGTCTCGTGCAGCAGTTTGCCTGACTTGAACCTGGCCGGGCTTAACAGCGAGACATCGGACACTACCTTGGTGCCGCCAGAAGCGATCAGATCAGCAACGATCTTTCCCGTTGCGGGCGCGTGCATCACTCCATGTCCGCTGAAGCCGTTCGCAGCGTAGAACCCGGGCAATTCGGGAAATTCGCCGATGATTCCATGATGGTCAGGCGACATCTCGTACAAGCCTGCCCAGGCCCGTTTGGGGTTCACCGCCAGGTTCTCGAAACAGGGAACGCGGTCCGCGGCGCGGGTCAAAACTTTTTCAATGAACTCAGGATCGAAATCGAATTTGTACCCAGGCGTTTCTTGGGGGTCGTTCCACGCCAGCAAGAAGCCGCGGCTTTCCGGACGAAAGTGGAAGCCGTTGGTCATGTCGATAACCATGGGAATTTCGTGAGAGACGTCATCGAACGGCTCGGTCGGAATCAGCATGCGCCGTAGAGGGCTTACGGGAAGATCCATGCCGGCCATGGCGGCGATCTGCGCGGCCCACGCGCCGGCTGCGTTCACTACTGCCGGAGCGCGAACCTCTCCGCGCGTGGTAGTCACTCCCGCGACCCGGCCTCCTTCTTTCAGAATGCCCGTGACCTCGGTCGACTTCCAGACAATCGCGCCATTCTCAGCGGCGCGCTTGATAAAGCCAGTCATGGCGCTGTAAGGATCGACGAAACCATCCGTAGAGCAGAAGCTGCCGCCGAGGATGTCGTCGGAACGAAGCTGCGGCACCATTGCGACGATGTCGGCCGCCGCAACCATCCTGACGTCTTTCAGTCCAAGCGACTTCTGCAGTTGCTGGTTCTTTTCGAGATATTGAAGGTGAGCCGGCCTAGTGGCAACAAACAGATAGCCTTGCGGCCGATAACCGGCAGGGTGCCCGAGACGCTCATCGAAGGCTGCGTAGAAAGGAATGGAATACAGCGACATCTGGATGTTCACCGGAGTGGTGAACTGGGCGCGCACTCCGCCCATACTCTTGCCCGTCGATCCCTTTCCCTGGTGGGTTTCGCGCTCGATAACGAGAACGTTGCGAATTCCCAATTCGGTAAGGTGATAGGCGATGCTCGATCCAACGATTCCGCCGCCGATGATGATGACATCCGCAGTTTGCATGACGGCGCGTCACCCGGCGTGGAAGTGAGACAAAGCCAAACCGATCACAACCAGACCCAGAAGAACTCGATAGATCACGAACAAATTTAACGAATGAGTTCTGAGGAAACGCAGGAAAAACGCGATCACCACCATTCCCAGAATCGCGGAGATGGAGATTCCCGTTATGAACGGCGTCTTCATTCCGGGAGGCAATCCGCCGGCCTTCATCACAGCATGCGCCTTCAGCAACACCGCTCCGGCGGTAATCGGCGCCAGCAATAAGAAGCTGAATCGAGCCGCAGACTCCCGGTCAAGCCCGCGAGCCAGACCGGCGGTGATGGTTGAACCAGAACGGGAAACACCGGGTATGAGCGCGAATGCCTGCGCGATGCCGATAATGAGTGCGTCCAGTGGTCCGATGCTCGTGAGCGGGCGGCGCTGTCCGCCGAACTTCTCTGCCAGCCACATCAGCAGTCCGACAATGACCAGCATCGCGCCGATCAGAATGTAGCTTTCGCGAAACTTGATCTCGGCATATTTGTCGAGCAACTTTCCCACAATGGCACCCGGAACCGTGGCCAGGACGATCCACCACAGCAGCATGCGATCGCTGCCCGCCTCGATGTCGTCAACATTTCCGAAACCGCCGGCAGTGAAGGGCGGCCTGCCGCCAAACCCGGTAACGATGAGGTTGACCCAGGTTGGGAAAAAGTAAATCAACACTGCGAGCAGCGTGCCGGCATGCAACGCGACGTCGAACGTGAGGTCCATTGCCGGACTGAGTTCGCTCCAGCCGAAGAGCCACCGCGTGAGAATCAGGTGAGCCGAACTCGAAATCGGCAAAAATTCACCGAAGGCCTGCACCACCGCGAGCACTACCGCCTGGTAGATCGGCAAACAGTTTCCTTTCGCCCGAAATGGGAACTATTCCGTCGCGTTGCCATAGGTGGGAATTCCCTGCTGCAACAGGTAGAGCAAAAGCTGTGCGCGATAAGCGAAGTCCGAATTGGCATACTGCTGCAATGCGCGTTGCGCCAGACTGATAGCATGCGCCCGGCTCTCGTCAGACTTCTTCTGGTTCTCCGCCTCGCGATACATCTCGATCAATGCCGACTGCCGCCAAGCCGCATCGTACAGCGCCTCAGCCGCTTTGGGGGATTGCGGATGCTCGCTCGCATACTTTTCGTAAATAGAAGTTTCCTTTTCCGGACATTTCGTATCGGCTTGCCAGTCCCCACAAAGCTTGTTGTCGATCAAATCGAACGCGGCAAGGTCGGCCCACTTTGTGCCTTTGTATTTGCTTTCCACGTGGCGCATCTGCTCTTCGTCCATTTGATGGCGCATGTAAGGATCTTTTTCCTTTGCCGAAGGACGCGAGCGCATGTCCTGGAGATCGAGCTGCCAGCCGATATCGGCGGAGCGGTACGCAGCCTCACCCGCCACAGGAGAATTGGGAAAGTATTCGGCGACGCGATAGTAAAGGCGCAATGCATCTTTGTCGGCTCCCTTCCGGCCACCGCGCCGGCTCGCTTCGGCTTCCGAGTCGGCCGCTTCTCCGAAGACGATTTGGTCGCCGTTAGGTGTGTTCTTTCTGACCAGACCTTTATCCAACATCCAGCCGGAGACGTCGCGGC
>JAFAUE010000321.1 GCA_019243475.1 Acidobacteriota bacterium
AGCCGCTCTTCTTCTTTGGTTAACGTTCTGCTTTGCGGCCGAGCGGCGGGTTCTCTCTCCAGCGTGGCGGATTCAGATTTCGCAGCTCTTCGATCCACGCCGGCGGGGCGTCGGGGCAACGGGATGTCCTCCTGGAACCTGCGCCGGTGGCGCAGCTCTCATTTGTTAACGAATGGCAAAGGGATTCTACCAATGAATGCAACCGCCCGGGCACACCGGTGCTGGGCGGCGTGTCTGCGAAGTCAACCACCGGCAGAGCTCAACTCGCTTCTTCAAGACGAATGTGCGACTCGTGTTTACGGGCCATTCGAACATGACCCTCGCCGTCCCGTTCCAGCGTGAAGGAGTTCTGACACGAATCACAAAGCCAAAAGAGCTGCGAGCTCTCTCCGGCGGAATCGGGAGTAAATTCGTAGAGTTTCCCGTCGCCGAAATAGCGGAACTCCGCCGTGCAGCGAGAGTTGTGACATTTAGAAACCATGGCGCAAGTTTCTGTTTACTTTTTGGTAACAGCAAATGGATGCCTAGGGGACGAACTACAGATGCCTGCAAAGAAACTACAGCGAGAGCAGAATCCAGCAGCTCAAAGTACCAAGCGGAGCAGAGACTTCGAACTAGTCTTTGCTCTTTTTGCTGTGGGTCTTCTGCACGCGTTTCGCGCGCTGGCGCGCGCGTTCAGATGCTCCGATATCGTCGGCGTTCGGATCGTCTTGCTGCATGCCATGCTGCATAACGATTTCAAAAAATACGGCAAGCGAAACCAACATGCAAGAAATTTTTCAGAGTTGAAGCCTACGAAAGTAACCAGGCGACGGCACTCGCCGTCGCCTGCGAGAACATCTCTGGCTAGGCGGTCGCTGGACGGCCGCGGAACAGATGGACGATAAACGAAATCACGGCCAGCGCGATCAGAACGTGAATCAGCCCGCTGGTGATGTGTAGAGCCAACCACAGCACGAGCCAGATCACCGCAAGAATAATCGCAAGCGTCAGGAACATGTCCTCACCTCCTCGGAGCCGAGAAATCCAGCAGCTCCAATCTCGACGGACGAGAAAGCTTTCCGTCCCACTATGGTGAGAAGAGAACTTCGCGCAGCGGGTTGGCAAAGTTGCACCGGAAAAGTGGCAGCGAGGGATTCAGTAGAGCTAGCGCCGGATCGGGGTGTACTTGAATTGATATTCAGCCGTCACGCTGCTGCTTCGATAATCGCTGGGAAGCGGCCCAAAGCTGTCAATTCTCTCGAGCGTACGCACGGCCGAAGTGTCCAGCGACGGAATACCGCTAGATTGCGTGATTCTCACGTTTGTGGGCTGCCCGTTTCGGGAAATATCAAAGCTGACGGTCACCGTGGCGTCGGGCATCGCGTGAGGGTCCACCTCATACTTCAGCCAGTTCTGCGAAAGAATCTGCGTGACCTGCCGGACGTAAAAGGCGTATCGGCTCCCGAAATCGCCGCCGCTGGCGATCGACACCGCGCCCACTCCCGCCTCGTTCACCGTGCTCAGGTTTTGCCGAATCTGCCCACGTTCTCCGTACTGCAGCTGGTTCGGCGGCGTCACCACCGGCTGCGCGCGCCTCTCCGGCGCCTCGTGCGGCTTTTCCCGAGGCTTGATCCTGGTGGTTTCAGGAATCGGAACGGCCTCAGGCTGCGGCTTGGGAGCCTCTTTAGGCAAAGATTGCCCTACCGCCTTGGACTCGTGCGCGACGATGTTGTCGGTCTGCTGCTCACGGGGCAGCGGAATGGCGCTCGGACCAGCAAGCGTCACACTCATTGCTTCCCCTACACCATTCTCACTCCCGCCCCACTGATGGCGAGAAAAACCGATCACTGCCCCGTAAACCAGAATCAGCGCGAGTATCCCGCCATGAAAGGCGATCGAGGCGGTAATCGATCCCTTCCACGGCTCCCGGATGTCGAAGATGTCAACGCGCTGCGACATTCGTTCCCTACGATGCTCCGGACTTTCCTTTGCTGGGATACGGCTGCGTGACGATGGAAACGTTCGTCATGCCGCTTTGTTTCACCACATCCATCAGCGCAGCAAAGGCGCCAAAGGTCACATTCTCATCACAGCGCAGATAGATCGGATGATGCTCGGGATCTTTTACCCGGTCATGCAGGATTTGCGGGAGCTCGGCCAGCTTTACCGGATCGCTGCCCAAAAAGACATTCTGATCACGGTCAATGGTGAGCACCAGGCGCGGCTCTGTGATCTCACGCACCGTTTGCGTGTGCGGCACGTTGACCTCAATGCCCGACTGAATAATTGGCGCGGTCAACATGAAGATGATCAACAGCACCAGCACCACATCCACGAAGGGCGTGATGTTGATCTCGGAAAGCGACGACTGCGTGCGACCTTGGGAATTAGTGAATGCCATAAATAAGCTGCGAAGCTACGAAGCCGCGAAGCTTCGGAGCCGTGGTTTCGACAACGACCTTGGTAAATGCGTGGCGCGAAACGCTCAATGTCACGAAAATGGTGTACAAGCTTCGTGGCTGCGCGGCTGCGTAGCTTCGAGGCTACCTTTCCTCCAGAACGACGCTCTCCCGCGTTCTTGCGGGCGGCTGCTGCGGCGCCGGACGTTCAATCGTGTTCACAAATTCCAGCGCAAAATCGTCCATTCGGGCGCCGAACTCGCGAATCTGCTGCATGTACTGGTTGTAGGCGATGACAGCGGGAATCGCCGTAAACAGGCCGGCGGCAGTAGTGATCAGCGCCTCGGAGATTCCGGGCGCAACTGCGCGCAGCGTCGCCGCGCCCGCGTTTCCTAAGCCTTGAAAGGCGTCGATAATTCCCCAGACAGTACCGAAGAGCCCCACAAACGGCGTCACAGCGCCCGTGGTTGCAAGCCAGGGCAGGCGCGACTCCATCTGCGTCATCTCTTCCGACGAGGCGATCTGCGTGGCCCGTTGTACGGCTGCCAGACTGCGACTGCCAGCGCCAGCCTGCCGGCGATATTCATCGAATCCGCCTTCGAAGACCGCTACGAGCGGGCTTGGCTTGAACTGCTCCGAAACCGAGGAGACGTCCTGCAGCCTGCCGCCGGCCTTTCGATATGCCCGCAGAAAACGCCCGCTCTGCGAGCGCATACGGCGAAACTTCGTGCCTTTGGACAGAATGATCGACCACGAAAGAATGCTGAAGCCAAGCAGAAGGACCAGAACAATCTTGGCAACAGGACCACTCTGGGCGACAAGGTTCCAGACTTCAGTGGTCGCTAGCAGCGCAGGATTGTTGGCTGGAGAAAGATGGACACAAAGCCCGAGAAGGGCGGGGGAGCACGTCATCAATTGCCTCTCCCCAAGGTAACAAACCGCAACTCTGCATGGCAAAGAAGCTCGCCAGAACCGAATCTCGGAAGTACATGCACGCGAGGGCCAACAACAAGTCGAGCCAATAGCCAATAGCTGAAAGCCGACGGCTGCCTTCCCTGATATTCACAATTTATTTACACGCAGAGTTCTGCCATAATTGGTCGTGCACCCCTATGCGGTTCAATCCGGCCCTGCCTGGAAAGGCACGGGACGGAGTCCCCGAACTGCAAATTCTTCCGCAAGCACCAATAACAACCAGGCGAGGAGCGAATGTCGGCAAAGTACATCTTTGTGACCGGTGGCGTAGTGTCGTCATTAGGCAAGGGACTGGCAGCGGCATCGATCGGATGCCTGCTTGAGAGCCGCGGGCTCAAAGTAAGCCTGCAGAAATTCGATCCCTATCTCAACGTCGATCCCGGAACGATGTCGCCATTCCAGCACGGTGAAGTGTTCGTCACCGACGATGGCGCTGAGACCGACCTCGATCTCGGACATTACGAGCGCTTCACCCATGCCCGATTAAGCCGCGACAACAACCTCACCACCGGCCGGATCTACGAGCAGATCATCACCAAGGAGCGTCGGGGAGATTATCTCGGCAAGACCGTCCAGGTAATTCCGCACGTCACCAACGAAATCAAAGCGGCTATGAAGAAAGTCTCGCAGGACGTGGACGTGTCGCTGGTCGAGATTGGCGGCACGGTGGGCGACATCGAGTCACTGCCGTTCATTGAAGCTATACGTCAGATGCGTCAGGAGCTGGGCCGCGAGAACACGATCTTCATGCACGTCACGCTGGTGCCCTGGATTGCCGCCGCGGGCGAGCTGAAAACGAAACCGACACAGCACTCCGTCAAAGAACTTCTCAGCGTCGGAATTCAGCCGGACATCCTCCTCTGCCGCACCGACCGCTTCCTTCCCAAGGAGCTCAAGAGCAAGATCGCTCTGTTCTGCAATGTCGAAGAAGAAGCGGTCATCACGGCCAAGGACGTAGCCAGCATCTACGAAGTTCCGCTGGTATTTGCGCATGAGAATGTCGATACGCTCGCGCTCAAGTACTTGCAC
>JAFAUE010000365.1 GCA_019243475.1 Acidobacteriota bacterium
AGCGAGCGCCGCCTCACGCTCGATGAAGGTCTGCCGCGGCGTCCGTGGTACAAGCACATGATCTACTCGCCCGGCTGGTACACCGGCTATGCGCCAAAGACACTGCCAGGAATTCGCGAAGCAATTGAGGAGAGGCGCTATGCCGACGCTGATCCCGAGATCGTCAAGGTCGCAAAGGTTCTGCAGGCTGAATCCGAGTTGATCGATCAGGCTGCGCAGGATCTTGAGAAGGGGCGGTGAGGGGTTAGCTTCCCGGTTAGACCCTGATGAGCTGGGCTGTCGCCCGGTTCTCCGCTTAAACGAAAATGGCAGCCGAAGCTGCCATTTTGCGTTGCACTGTAAGAATTAGCGGTGGCCGTTGTAGCCCTGCGGATATGCCTGCTCATAGGCCTGGCGATACATGTTCTTGTATTGCTGGCGATCGCCCATGCTCGAGCTGTATCCAGGAGCATTCTTGTAATTGTCGTCGTGCGTCGGACGGAAGCTGTGTCCAGTCTGGCGGTCATGCTGCCCGTCATTCATTCCGTCGCGATACCCATTTTGCTGAGCAATCTGGGACATGTTGCCATACCCGCCAAATCCGCCATTGTTCCCGCCATTGTGCCACTGACTGGCACGGTCGTGATCGCCGTCCCGATCATGGTCACGGTCGCGGTCGCCGTCTCGATCGTGGTCGCGGTCGCCGTCTCGATCGTGGTCACGCTCGCGGTCGCCGTCCCGATCGCGGTCACGGTCGCGGTCGCCGTCGTGATCGCCGCGGCGCAGGCTGTTGAAGCCCGCCTCGTATCCTTCGCGGTACGCTTTGCGGTCGTCGTTCTCGCGGAAGTGATGATCGTCCGGATGAAACGCGCGACGGCTTTCGGCATCACGGCGGCCTTCATCGTAGCCGGAGCGGTAAGCAGCGCGGTCGTCACGATCCTGATACTGCGATCTGTGATAGTCCTGCCCGAACGACCAAACCGATGTGCTCACCAGCGCAGCACCCAGCGCCAGAGTACGAAACATTTTCATAGTTTTCTCCTGGCCTCCACCGCCTGGCCAATCTGTCAGCATTAACACCATAAGCGATGCGAAGTTCCGGGGGGAATGTCGCATTGGTCGCTGTACTTCTGGAGACGCTGCGAGCGCTTCTTAATGTGTGTGCAAATGTGCGATGTGCCTTAGTAAAACGATATAGCAAGCCGGAAACTTCCCAAAACAGGACTTTCCGCCGATGTGCGCCCGGGCAGTGTCGTTCTTGGTTCGGTCGGCTACCGCTAGGAGAGCGTTGTGGCGGCATCGCCCACAGATTGGGTTGCATTCGGACGCAAGCGCGCCGTGGTGGATTCGCGGATTACCAGTTCCGGTTCCACTGCCACTTCGGAGGGTGTCGCGTCGGGACGGCGAAGGCGGTCAAGCAGAGTTTGGGCTGCAATTTCGCCCATTCTGCGCAAAGGCTGGCGAATTGTCGTCAGGCTTGGAGTGTTGTAAGCGGCGATGGGAATGTCATCAAAGCCGACGACGGCGACGCTCTGGGGAACTTCGAGTCCGGCATCGCGCAAGGCGCGAATCGCGCCGATGGCCGACACGTCATTGAAAGCGAACAGCGCGGTGAATCGCTCTCCTGTTGAAAGCAGCTTCTGCACCACTGGATATCCCATATCGGGAAACGGCGTGCTGAATTCCATCTCGACACAAAGTTGCGGGTTCATCTCGAGGCCCATGGCGCTTGCGACGTCGCAGATGCTTTGCCAGCGAACCTCGGTGTCCGAGCTCACTTTCGGCCCTTTCATAAATGCGATCTCGCGGTGTCCCATGCGCACCAGGTGGCCTAAAGCCAGCTCTGCCGCGCGCTTATGGTCAAGCACAACGTTGGTGATTCCCTCGATGTTGCGGTGCCCGGAAATTACGACAACAGGGAGCGGCAGGGAGTGGACGATGGGCGTGTCGATCGCAATGATTCCCTCAACGGAACGGTCCATCATGATCATCGGATATTCCTCGATGAGCTCAGGATTGTTCCGATGCCCGGCCGCGAAGTAGAAGTACCCCTCGCGCATGAGATGGTC
>JAFAUE010000377.1 GCA_019243475.1 Acidobacteriota bacterium
ACGATGGGCTACGTGCTTACAGCATTGATGGCTCACTTCATGCTCGGCGAGCATGTCTCCCTGACGCGCTGGATCGGAATCCTCATGATCAGCTTCGGCGTAGGGTTCATCACCGGAGGACCATCGCTTACAGTGCGTCCCTCACCCGAAGGACTCGAACCGCACGTGGAGGCACATCGGCGATGAACCACTTGGGCTTTTTCGCAACCTGGGGAATGGTTCTCCTGATGGTGTGCCTGAACTCCGCGGGCGACATGACCACAGCACGCGCGATGCGGCGAGTCGGGGACTTCAGCGAGTTGCGGAGGAGAGCTGGAATATTCGGCGTTGTGCGGGGTGTCCTTACCGAGCCGTGGTTTTACCTAGGATTGCTGGCGATGGCGTTAAGTTTTTTCGCGCTATTGGCGGCGCTGTCGCTCATCGATCTCAGCGTAGTGGTTCCCGCATCGGCATCATTGACATTTCTACTCAATCTATTTGGCGCGCAGTTCTTCCTCAAAGAGCATGTCAGCCGCAGAAGGTGGCTCTCCGGGATGCTGGTGCTTGGGGGAATCATTTTGTTGCGGGGCTAGGCACGTCCCTTGAGTGAAGCGAATCAGCTGGCACGGCCGGCATAGTCGGAGTCGATACGGCTTATCTCTTGCCGCAGGCGCTTTGCACGCTCGCGCAGCACCGATACAAACTGCCGGTCGCGATCCTCGAGCTGCGGATGTTCTTCGTAGCGATCCGCTTCAGCTTCGCAGTCACGTGCAATTCGTTCGCAGAAGTCACGGTAAAGTGTCTCGATGGGTCCCATGCGCCTCCACCTCTTGCATTTCCCGGGGAACAGGGGAACGCTGTCAAGACTGCAACGCATTTGCCAACGTAAGACGTTGCAAAGACGGGGACGAACGAACAGCCACAGCACTCCCCGGCAAATTCTTCCCCCTTTCTGTAACAACTCTTTGTCTCTGCTGAGAGGTGCGGCTGATACGCAACTCTGTCGCGCAGCTTCGCTAGGAACCCGCCGCTGCTCAGGTCAACAGCTCGGCTGAGGTATCCTCGATGTCTGAGTCAATGGAGGAGAGAAAAGCCCAATGTCCGACGTAAAGATCACAGTGCGGCCGAATGGCCCTTATCGAGTTGAAGGTGTGGTGAAGCTGGTCGACGCTGAAGGTCGTGAATGGGACCTCTCCACTAAGCCTGCATTTTCCTTATGTCGCTGCGGAGCCTCGGTAAACAAACCTTTTTGTGACGGCACGCATTCGAAGCTCGGGTTTCAGGCAGCAGAGGCCGCGGTTAGCAAAGAGGATGGCGGCCAGGCCCCTCCAAGTACAAAAATGTGAGAGCGAAGAGGCGGGGCGTTCCGTGTAGCTGGGACGTTGGTCCCGTTAGTGGATGGTCTTCGTCTTTCGCGACATGTAGTCCATCAGCAAATACTGGCCTAGCGTATGCGGGGTGGTGAAGTACGCCTTGCCGCGGCACATCTCTGTGACCTTCTGCACAAATTGGATGAGGCCATAATCCGAGGCGAGCATAAAGGTATTGATCATCACTCCCGAGCGTTTGCAGCGCGAGACCTCGTCGAGCGTCTGACTCACAACCAGAGGATCCAGGCCGAAGGCATTCTTGTAAATGCGCCCGTCTTCGAGCGTTAGGGCCGACGGCTTGCCGTCGGTGATCATGACGATCTGCTTCATGTCTTTGCGCTGGCGATCGAGGATGCGTTGTGCCATGCGCAACCCTTCGCGCGTGTTGGTGTAATAAGGACCAACCTTCACTCGGGCCAACTGAGAAATCGGCAGCTCCTCCGCAGAGTCGTGGAACAGAACCAGCGAGAGCGAGTCGCCGGGATACTGCGTGCGGATCAGTTGCGACAGGGCCATGGCAACTTTCTTCGCCGGCGTAAAACGATCTTCCCCATACAGGATCATGGAGTGCGAGCAGTCCAGCATCAGTACCGTTGCGCACGATGACTGATACTCGCATTGATGCACCTGCAAATCGGAGTATTCGAGCTCCAGCGGTACCCGCAATCCATCGCGCTGGATGGCTCGTGATAGCGTTGCCGTGATGTCTAGGTTCAGTGTGTCGCCGAACTCATATGCGCGCGAAGCTCCGCTCGACTCAATACCAGTCGCCATGTCTCGCGTGTCATGACGGCCAAAACTCGACTTGCCCAATGAACCTAGCAAGTCGCGCAGAGTGCGATAACCGAGAAAGTCTAGGCTCTTGTCGGTAACTTCGAATTTGACCTGGGGCTGCTGCGCGTCGCCGGTTTGGCCGGGAACACTCGACTCGCGCGAGCGGTCGAACGGCTGATCGATACTGATGTAGTTCTCCTGCTCCATGCGGTCGATGAGCTTCTCGATCAGTTCCTCAAGCTCTCCGTTGGCCTGCATCTGTTCAAGCCGTTCGCGCATGTTGTCGTCGAGCAGATCATCCGCCTCGAGCGCCTGCTGAATGGCTTGCCGCAGATCGTCGAGCGTCTGCTCGCCGTCGTGAAAGTCATAGGAGTACCAGGTGTCCTGAAAGCCGCTCTGCAGGAGGTAGTCCGAGAGCGC
>JAFAUE010000453.1 GCA_019243475.1 Acidobacteriota bacterium
CCGGGTGACGATCTCGAGATCATCCAGCGCGCCTACGACTTTTCGCTGCAGCACCATGACGGTCAAAGCCGAGCCTCGGGCGAGCCGTACCTGGTCCATCCCCTTGAAGTTGCTCTCGTGCTTGCGGAGATGAAGCTTGACTCCACCGCCATTGCCGCCGGTTTGCTTCATGACGCAGTGGAAGACACCGGAGTCACGAACCACGACATCGAAGAAAAATTCGGAACTCCTATCGCGCACATCGTCGATGGAGTAACCAAGATCGCCAAAATCAATCTGGCAAATCGCGAAGAACGCCAGGCCGAGAACGTGCGCAAGATGGTGCTTGCGATGACCGACGACATTCGCGTCGTTCTCATCAAACTTGCCGACCGCCTGCACAACATGCGCACCCTCGAGCATCTGCCGGCGGAGCGTCAGCAGCACATCGCGCAGGAGACGCTCGACATCTACGCTCCGCTCGCGCACCGTCTCGGAATGGGAAAAGTCCGCGGCGAACTTGAAGATTTGGCCTTCCAGTACGTGGACCCGATCGGCTATCAGCAGATCAAGGAGCAGGTGGATGCCCGGCGCAAACATGGCGAAGCATTCTTAACCAAGACCGTCGACTTCATTCAGGAGAAGCTGAAGGAAAACGGCGTCGATGCACGGGTGGATCATCGCATCAAGCGGCTTTACAGCATTGCGCAAAAGCTGCAGCGGCAGCGAATCTCCGTCGATCAGGTCTATGACCTGCTGGCCATTCGCATTATCACGAAATCGGTAAAGGACTGTTACAGCGCGTTAGGCGCCATCCACAGCATCTGGCGTCCCGTTCCGGGAAGAATTAAAGATTTCATTGCCATGCCGCGGCCGAACCTGTACCAATCGCTTCACACCACGGTCATGGCAGAAGGCGGCAATCAATTCGAAGTGCAGATTCGCACTGACGAGATGCACAAGATGGCCGAGGACGGGATCGCCGCTCACTGGAAATACAAAGATGGTTCACCTGTCAATGCCAAGGACGAGCAGCGGCTGGCATGGCTGCGACAGGTAGTCGAATGGCAGCGCGACGTCTCTGACCCAAACGAATTTCTCTCGACCTTGAAGATCGACCTTTACCCCGAAGAGGTCTATACCTTCACCCCCAAAGGCAAGGTCGTCATTCTCCCGCGCGACGCCACCTGCATCGACTTCGCCTACCACATCCATACCGAAGTGGGAAACACCTGCGTCGGCGCGAAGGTAAACGGGCGCATCGTGCCGTTGCGCTACAAGCTGCGCAACGGCGACATCGTCGAGATCATTACCCAAACCGGCCACCAACCAAGCCGCGACTGGCTGGGCTTTGTTAAGTCCTCCCGTGCGCGCAACAAGATTAAGCACTGGCTGATGGTGCACCAGCGCGAGCGCGCTGTTGAGATCGGGCGCAAGCTGCTGGAAAAAGAAGCCCGCAAGTACAAGGTCTCGCTCAAGGACATCAAGGCCGAGACCTACCTCGCTGTTGCCAGCGACTACGGAATCGGCGGCAATGAACAGGATTTGCTGGCGTCAGTAGGTTACGGCAAGCTTTCCGCGCGCGCCGTGCTCAACAAATTAGCGCCTGGTGAAGTGACCGCTACTGAATCTGAGCCGGCAGAGGAAGAAGATAAGAGCCTTATCGGCGGCATGATCCGCAAGGTCTTCGGCGACGATAGCGGCGCGCTGAAGGTCCAGGGTCATGACGAGCTGCTCGTATATCGCGCCCGTTGTTGCAATCCCATACGCGGCGAAGAGATTGTCGGATACGTGACGCGCGGCAAGGGCGTGGCTGTCCACGCAAAATCATGTCCTAACGTTACGAATCTCATGTATGAACCGGACCGGCGTATTAATGTGACCTGGGCGCGCGCCAGCGCGGCAGTTTCAGGCCCGGCAAAGGCGACCTATCCGGTGAAGCTTACCGTCACTTGCGACGATCGCGCAGGCATGCTGAAGCAAGTCACAGCAGTGATCAGCGACGACAACACAAATATCCGGAACATGGACGTCCGCACCGGCGACAGTCGCGCTTCCATCGACATCACCATCGATATCGAAGACGTCAAACATCTTGAGCGTATCGTTTCGGGAATCCGACGCATTCCGGGGATTATTGATGTAACAAGGCAGAAGAAAATCTAGCGATCTATACCCCGTAAGTACGCAAAAAATTGCGACAACTAAGGTAAAAGTAGCAGACGGGTACTGGTCAATAGCGCTTCCAAATTAGAGACCTTTCCTTTATTGTTACCCTCCCATGGTTCAGAGTATCCGCTCGCATTGGCCGGTCCCAATTCTCATCGCTGTTATTACTTTCGGAAGTACAGTAGCCCTCTGCCAAAGGGGAGCCCTCACTACCCTGCGACCGATCGATGAGCTCACGCAAGAAGCCACGCTTATCGTCCACGGCTCGGTGATCTCGGCCAAGGTTGAACCTCATCCTCAATTCCACAATCTGATGACCGTACTCGTCACCATGCACGTGGTGGACACTTTGAAAGGTAAGGAACAACCAACGATTCAGTTCCGGCAATACATTTGGGACATTCGAGATCAACTGGACGCCGCCCAATACGCGAAGAACGAAGAATTGGTTTTGTTGCTAGGGGCAGTTTCTCCGTACGGGCTCAGGAGCCCTGTGGGACTGGAACAAGGACGCTTTCGCGTGACGCGTGACCGTCAAGGGAAGGCACTTGCTGCAAATGGAACTGGGAACCTTCGGTTGTTCGATGCGGTTAACCGACGAGCCATCGCTCGAGGGATCAAACTCTCCCCGCAAGTAACAGCATTGGCAAAACAGCCGAGCGTTGCGCCGGTTGCGCTTTCCGATCTGGAAGACGCTATCCGCAGTTTCTCGAGGACACAATGAAGAGCGCGATCACAAGTTTTTTCACGCTCTTGCTGATGTGCTCCGGTTCTATTCCCGCGAATGCCGGTGGTCCGTTAGTGATAGGAGGGCCAAAATTTGGAATCGCCGGGCAGCCCTTTACCTGGGACCCGGCCAAGATGCCGATTCAATACCGCGTGGATCCGGGGCCGATGGCGGTCACATCAAGCGGCACCGTCGTCATTGATAATCCAACGGGATTGCAGCGCGTGCAGAACATGTTTGGGGTCTGGCAGGCGGTTTCGACCGCAGCCATTTCCTACTCCAATGCCGGCCCTTTGTTGCCGTCCGGAAGCTACACCGGTGGCGACCTGAATTCAGTGCCCCAGTTCAACGACATCGTTGGGTCCTGCAAGTCGGGAACGCAGAACCCGGTGGTCTTCGACGCCAACGGCCAGATCATGTCGGCGCTTGGCCTCCCGCCCGAGGTAATCGGTTTCACCAGCGGCTGTGCCGTGGACGCCAGCACGGGGCATCTGACCGGGGCACTTATCCTGATGAACGGCAAGTTCCAGGATGGGATCAGCACTCCTACTTCTTCGCCGCCGAACTACGAACTTACGGCAAACGAATTCGATGAGGCAATCACCCATGAGATCGGCCATTTTTCCGGGCTTGGCCATTCTCAGATCAACATCGACCTGCTTTTAGACTTCAATAGCAGTGGGGCATGCGATCAGGACAGGCACGCGGGTTTGCCGTTGATGTTTCCCGAATTGTTTTGCCCGGCGCGCAAAGATTCAGGTTTGCCTCCACTTTCGGCAGACGATGTTTCAGCAATTTCCAGTCTCTATCCCAGCGGCAGTTTCGCGAGCAATTACGGAACGATTAGCGGGCGGATTTATTTCAGCGATGGCGTCTCCCAGTTTCAGGGTGCCAATGTAATCGCACGTGTTGTGGATGATCCGCGCACGGCGACGGATGAATCCAGACGCATCGCCGTCTCGGCAATCTCTGGATACCTGTTCACAGGCAACCCCGGGCAAAGCTTTACCGCCAGCATGCCGGATCCGAACGAAAACAATACTGCCGGCGATCTGACAGGCTCGCGTGACTCCTCGCTTATCGGTTATTACCAGATTGCCGTCCCGCCCGGGACCTACACCGTTGAGGTCGAATCCATCTTTGATCAGTTCGTTTCCGATTCGGGAATCGGTCCTCTCTCTCCACCTGTGCTTCTGGCTGGGCCCAATGAGTTCTGGGATAAGAACGAGTCGGCGTTTGATTACGCGGCGCAGCGGGACACGATCACAGTCAATCCCGGAGACAAGATTACCGGGATCGACATCATCCTGAACGGCACCAAGCCACAATTCGACCAGTATGAGGATTCCGGTGAGTTGTTTGATTCTCCGCTCGCGTCGCCTCTAAAGATGGCGGAGGTGGGCGGGTGAAGCGGTTTCACTTGACCGTGATTTTCCTCGTTGGACTGGCAACAGCTTCGATTTCCTGCGGAGGCGGCGGGGGTGGCGCCGCTTCCACGACACCCACGGCTCCGACGGCACCCCCACCCCTCACTATCGCCACAGCTTCGATACTTTCCCCCGGCCTCCAGGGGCATGCGTATTCGACAACACTCACAGCCACAAACGGCCAGGGATCCTTGCATTGGAGCATCGCGGCGATTTCTCCAACTACTCTCTTCGTCACGGGTCTCAGCATCGATTCCAGCACTGGCGTGCTTTCGGGTACTCCCGCCTTTGCGGGGACGGGTGGCTTCATCGCAACCGTGACCGATTCTGCTTCCCCAGCTCATAGTGCCAGCGCCAGTTTCACTATTACTGCGTATCTTCCGTTGACGAACGGCCAAAACCAGATGGCAACCGTCACTGAATTCAGCACTCCACTAAACGTTCAGGCTGGAATTGTGGGCGGATTCCCTCCTGTGAGCTTCAGCGTGAGCTCCGGAACGATCCCTCCCGGACTGAAGTTCAATAGCAAGGGACAACTCGTTGGAGCGGCTTATCAAACGGGAACTTACCAATTCACTCTGATGGCGCAAGATTCATTTTCGGTTCCAGAGACAGCCGCGCAGCCATTCACCCTTACAGTGGTTGTTCCACAGCTCACCGTCACAACGACGATTCCCTCGCGGGTTATCGTGAATCGTCCGTTCAGTGGAAGAATCATTGCGATGGGCGGAGTTCCTCCCTACTCTTTTTCTCAACCCTATTCCGCTCCACTTCCTCCCGGACTCTCGTTTGATACGAGTACGGGTGTACTGAGCGGAACTCCAACCGCAATAGGAAGTAGTGTTGGTGACGCAGTCGATGTGTCCGACTCCAGCTCACCTCCGCAAAAGACCAGGGCATCGTTCGATTTTGGGGTTTTTGCGCCTCTTGGACGGAACGATACCCCGGCTACCGCGACATCGATTGACAACGGTAGCTACGGGGCTTCTATCAGCCCTTACGTCGACCCTCCGAACGGTGCCCCTCTGGCTGGGGACAACGACTATTACAAGCTAATCTCGGTCGGAGGCGCCATCGTTCACGTTGAGACGTTTGCCAAACGCTCCGTTCCCAACAACCCATTAGATACCGTCATTGAGATTGTGGACGGCAACGGAGTTCGTCTCACTTCCTGTCGGCAACCCGGAGACACAACCAGTACGTTTGCCGGCCCATGCATCAATGATGACATCAGTGCAAATCCTCACGTTCAGGATTCGGCTTTGGACCTGCAGGTACCCGGAATAAGCAATTCCGCGCCTCCATTCTATGTACACGTCTTCGATTGGCGCGGCGACGCAAGGCCTGACATGTTTTACGGCCTCCAAGTCTCCGGCGTGATCGATCCTTTAGCCATCACTACCAGCTCCCTTCAGGCCGCCTCTCGCGGCCTGCCCTATTCCCAACAACTCTTCAATAAGAACGGATCTGGAGCAATTTCATGGTCGGTAATCTCTGGTTCATTGCCTCCAGGCATATCCCTCAGTTCGAGCGGAGCATTTTCAGGAGTGGCAACTACCGATGGCGTTTACAGCTTTACCGTGCAGGCCTCTGATGCGGGCAACCCGCCACAAATTGTGAGTGCGATTGAACAAATTCAGGTCGGGGAGCCGGTGAAGATCACAAGTCCAGCAATCTGGCCAGACGCCTGTCTCGACCAACCCTACAGCTTTACTGTCCAAACCACTGGGGGCGTTCCGCCGTTGCAATATTCGTATCTCGGTGGGACGTGGTACATCTACAACATCGATCAATCGACAGGAACGTTTTCAGGAACTCCGCACTTTCTCGGCACGTCTTCGGTCCGGCTCTTTGTAAGAGACCGCAGTGTCTATGGAGATGATGCCCAGGACATAACTCTTACTGTGAAACAGTGCCCTTAGATCATTGAAAGAAAACCCCGGGATCGTTCCTGGGAAACCGTTCGATACTATCTTCGCCGGTAGTGAATGGCGAATTCATAACCGGGGTTCGGAGGGAACAAATCGGAACATTTCCGCAGTCGCTCGGCCAGCGCCCCGGGAGCGAGCAGGGGATAATCGCGCTCGCGCAAGTCGTAGTAATCCACGTCCACCGCTAACGAGAGCAGGTACACAGCGATCGCGTCGGCAAACGTCGCGTTCAGATATTCCAGACGCGCTTTCTCGCGATCCGGAGAGCTGCCGGTCGCCATTTTTCGCAGCTCAAATGCGTCCATGCTGCTCTCGCCCCTGATATTGCTCTCGGCCTGTTTCCACACAATCGCGGCAAATTCTTCGGAGACGCCGGCCTTCTCCACAAATGCATGGCCGACATTGATGAAGAATTCGAACGCGACGGAGAATTTGTCGTCCATCACGCGCGTCGAGATGAACACGCATTGGGAGTTGCCCACGTTGTAATTGCGATGGCAGACGGCGCGATCGCTCAACTCGATGTCATAACGTTCGGCAACCCGGGTCTCATCGCCTTCCGGAATCGTGAGCGGCACGAAGTAGTAGGCCTTGCGTTCTAACGACGCGGCAATGCTCGGCGGCACCGCCCCGACGGCGCGTTCCACGTCGGAGCTGCTGACCGCATTCTCACCCACCAGTGCGAAGCAGACGCCATTCGGAGCCTGCGACATATGCGCCGCACGCACGACGTCCGCAGCTGGACGAGTGTCAACTTGCGCAATTTGGGCCATCCTCCGCGATTCTACAGCATGGTTACGACCTCCAGGCAGGTGTTAGTATGCTCGGCTGTTTGTCATCTGCATCGCCGTGTAGTTGCTAGCAAGCGAACTTCGTATTCCGAAATCGGTTCCTCACGTCACGGCTCCGCTGTGTTCGAGCTGTGCAAACTACAAAATTCTCCTGGAGGCAGGAACTTTGAAACTTTTCATGCGGCTTTTGATCATCTGTTTTCTTCTCCTCTCGTCGGTAGTCTTTTCTTTGGCTCAAGCTCAGGAAAAAGTCGATCTGGGGATGGTCACGAAAATACGGTACGAAGGTTTTCGTAACTCTCACCTTCGCGAGCTTGCTGAGGGATTGCTGGAGTCGATCGGACCGCGCCTCACAGGCTCTCCCAATATGAAACGCGCTAATGAATGGACGCGGGACCAACTCGCAAGCTTCGGCTTGGCGAATGCACATCTCGAAGCCTGGGGACCCTTCGGTCGTGGCTGGTCGAATGATTACGTCAACGTCCGCATGATCGCACCCGACGTTCAGACATTTATTGCCTATTCCAAGGCCTGGACTCCGGGCACCAACGGCGCAGTGAAGGGCGATTGCGTTCGCGCCGACATCAAGACCAAACAGGATTTTCCCAAATACCACGGCAAGCTGACGGGGAAGATCGTGATCCTCGGCGACATGCCCGAAGTGAAACCCATTGTCGAAGCGCCGTATGTCCGCTACACCGATAAGTCCTTAACCGACATCGCGAATTATGAAGTACCCAGCGAAAAGCCGGCTTTCAGTCCTGCCGACGCGCAGCGGCGCCAGCAGTTCCAGCGCGACCTGAATCAGTTTTTTGCGGAAGAAAAGCCGCTGGCAGTGATTGATCACAGCCGCGGAAATGCCGGTGGGGGAACAGTGTTCGTGCAATCCGGCGGCCCGTATCAAAAGGGCCAGCCGCAGGCTACGGTGCCGCAAATCACGATCGCCGTCGAGCAGTGGGACCGCGTTGCTCGCCTGCTTGAAGACAAGAAGCCTGTGCAGCTCGAAGTCGATGTGCGCAACAACTGGAGCGACGCCGACGAGCAGTACGACACTCTTGCCGAGATTCCTGGAACAGACAAAAAAGATGAAGTGGTGATGCTCGGCGCCCATCTGGACTCCTGGCACACCGGCACCGGCGCGACCGACAACGGCGCCGGCTCGCTCGTGATGATGGAAGCCGTACGCATCCTTGAGGCGCTGGGCGTAAAGCCCCGGCGGACGATCCGTATCGGTCTCTGGAGCGGCGAGGAAGAAGGCCTGCTCGGGTCGCAGTGGTACGTGACGCATCATTTTGGCTCGCGTCCGCCGATGACTGGCCCCGGTCTCGAGGGAGTACCGACATTGCGCCGGCGCGAAGCCGGCCCGGTGACGGTGAAGCCGGAGCAGTCGAAGGTGTCGGTGTACTTCAACATCGACAACGGCACCGGCAAAGTACGCGGTGTGTACCTGCAGGAGAATGCTGCGGTCCAGCCGATCTTCGAAGCCTGGATGCAGCCTTTTAAGGATCTCGGCATGGACACACTAACGATGCGCGACACCGGCGGCACAGACCATCTTTCCTTCGACGCTGTCGGCATTCCCGGTTTTCAGTTCATCCAGGATCCTATCGAGTACGAGACGCGTACGCATCACTCGAACATGGATGTCTTTGACCGGTTGCAGTTTGACGACCTGCGGCAAATCTCCGTGATTGTTGCCGACTTCGTGTACAACGCCGCGATGCGTGACGAGATGTTTCCACGCAAGCCGATAGAAAAAGAGTTGCCGAAGCCGCCGGAGCAGAAACCAGATGAGGAGCAGAGACAGTAGTCCACAAGACAAACCAGCGATTACCGCGACAATCCTTGCGGGACATGTTCTGAACTGAAGAGCCGCTCATATTCCCGCAAGATAAAGCTGTCGGTCATGCCGGCGATGTAGTCGCAAACGACCCGCGCAGGCTTTTGCTCCTCAACCTGCGTCTGATAACTCGCGGGTAGCTCCTCCGGATGGGCGATCCAAAACTGGAACAGCTCGCGGATGAGTGCTTCCTGCCGCGCGCGATCGAGCTTCAGCTCCGCGCTGTCATAGAGATGTTCGTGAAGGAAAGATTTAATCTCTCCGCGCTGTGCATCGACTTCCGACGAAAAGCGCAGCAGGCGCTCAGGATAAGCACGAACTTCCTTTGAACGCGAAATCCGCGCAGCCCGCAGCCGATGTCCTGTGGAATGGATCAAGTCGCTGACCATGCGGTCAAGGAAGCGGCGAATGCATTCGTTGAACTTGAGCTTTTCCAGCGTGGCTGGAAATTCCCGCTCCACTGCGCGCCAGATCTCCTCGAAGGCCGGCACGCGCTCGCGAACCAGTGCGATCGAGATGATTCCCGATTCGACACCATCATCGAGGTCCGCGGTGTTGTAGGCAATCTCATCGGCTAAATCGATGAGTTGTGCTTCAAGCGGAGGACGCTGGTCGAGATTGTACTCGGCCAGCTCCGGGAACTCGGTGGCGCTCCAGTCGCGTGAATGCTTGATAATTCCTTCGCGGACTTCAAACGTAAGGTTCAACCCCCGAAACTCCGGATAGCGCAGCTCAAAGTGCTCGACGATGCGCAGTGCATGCAGATTGTGGTCGAATATCTCGTTCCACGCGTGCATCTCCTGATCGAGTGCTCGTTCGCCGGCATGACCAAAGGGCGGATGCCCAATGTCATGCACCAGCGCGAGTGTCTCCACCAGATCGGAATTGAGGCGCAGAGCGAAGGCAATCGTACGCGCGATCTGCGCGACCTCAATCGTATGTGTGAGCCGGTTCCGAAAATGGTCTGATTCGCCGCGCGTGAATACCTGAGTCTTCTTTTCCAGCCTGCGGAATGCGCGTGAGTGGATTACGCGGTCCCGGTCACGCTGAAAGTCCGGACGATACGGGTGAGGCGGTTCCGGAAACCGCCGTCCCCGCGACTCCTCGGGATGCAGCGCGTAGGGAGCGAACATGTTCTGAGCATAGCATCCGGGAAAAACTCGTCTCAGATAGCCGCGAGGGCCTGCGCAGGCTCTTAGAACGCTCTGAGTGCTGTTACCGGATCAATGCGTGCCGCGCGACGGCTAGGGAGGTAAGTTGCCGCCAAGGCAGTTGTTCCAACTGCGAACACCGCGACCGCCAGCGTGGGAACACTCGTCGGTCGGACCTGAAAAAGCAAGTGTTGCAATAGGCGTCCCAAGGCTGCAGCAAGTCCCAATCCCAAAATGGTTCCGGCGCCAATTAGGAGTAGGCCTTCACGCATGATAAGCAATACGGCGCTTCGCGGGTCCGCTCCGAGTGCCAGCCGTACGCCGAGCTCTGCGCTTCGCCGCGAGACCGAATGCGAGATCACCGCATAGAGCCCGCTCAAGCAGATTGACAAGGCCAGCCCGGCGAAACAGGTCAACACAATTGCCTGGAAGTGTTGTCCGGCATACCACTCGTCGATCTTCGATTGCATGCTCGTTGCCCAGTACACAGCTAGTTCGCTGTCCATGGAGGATGCGGTTTCGCGAATTGCGGCGATTGCTCCTTCGGAATCGGCGCTGCGCACCATCACGAACATCGAAGGGACGGGATTCTGCTCGAGGGGAACGTAGAACTGCGGGAATACCTTCTTGAGAAACTCGGAGTACTTTTGCACATCGGCGACGACGCCGATCACCAGGCGAGGACCTGGAGGAATGCTTTCATCCCATGCTTGCGGCGCCTGTCCGATGACGACGATCCTGCCAACAGGATCGTCATCGCGAAACAGTTTCTTCGCTAAGGTCTGGTTGAGAATGATCGCGGGCTGCGACTCATGTTCGGAAAATTCGCGCCCGCGGAGGATTGGAGATTGGGCATCTCGGAAGTATCCAGGGATCACCACGTGTGCTCCGGCCAGAGGGAATGTTGTTGGATCGAGGGGCGCCGGCTCCCCTTGGGCGTCGACAGGATAAGCCATGTCGTAGCCGACAAAGTCGCTGTGGCTGATCGCCGTAACGCTCTCAAAGCGTGACTGCACACGCAGGCGGGAGACAAGTTCGCGGTAGAAGTCCCCGCTCGCTTCGGGAGAGCGATAACGCGTACCGTCGAGCGTCATCCGGGCGAGAACGAGATTTCGTGGATTGAAGCCGAGGTCGATCGCATTGATACGCTGGATTGTCTGCAGCATCAAACCCGCCGCCGCGAGCAGACCGACACAAATGCTGATTTCGAATGCCACCAGTCCCCGGCGCATGCTGTGCTGCCACTTGCTACCGGTTGCGTGTACGCCAACACGCCCAAGAAGCTGCTGCACGTTGTCCTTACCGCTCCTTAGGATGGGAACAATTCCCACGATGAGACCGATTGCCAAAGCCAACGCTGCAATCCCCAACATGCCGGACAGGCCGATGCGAGCATCATATTCATACATATAGAACGGCTTGTAGAACATGATGAGCTGCAGAAACCAACCGGCCAGGAGTGCCGCGAAGAGAGCCGCAATCGCTGCGAGCAACACTGCTTCCGTCATCATTTGACGCAGCACTCGCCTGCGGCTGGCCCCGAGCGCGGTGCGCATTGCGAGTTCATGAGTGCGGGCGACCAAACGGGAAATCGTCAACAGAACGACGTTTGAGGCCGCAATGAACAGCACCAGAGCAACCGTCGCAAGGAAAATCGGCAGTTTGTCGCGCGCGTCCCTGTCGACTGGATCTTCACTCACCCATTGCAGATTCAGGCTGTAGTCGCCATCTTCCTTGGCGTAATCGCGGGCGAGCTGGCGCGCGATCGAGTGAAGTTCTTCCACCGCGGCCGCTCGGCTCACTCCGGCTTTGAGGCGCCCCAGCGGTAGCAAAATTCGTTGGCTCCTCTTGTGTGCCTCCGGTGAATCAAGAGCGAGAGGCACGAGGACCTCGGGCGCTTTACCCAAATCGGGAAGTTCAAAATTCGCTGGCAAAACGCCGGCTACGAAAAATGGCTCCCGATTGATTCGGACGGTCTTTCCCACGATCTGCTGATCGGCGCCGAAACGCGTCCGCCAAATCGTGTTTGCAAGCAGCGCGACATGATTGCTGCTTGCGGCAAACTCCTCAAAGCGAAAATCGCGACCGAGCGCCGGATGCAATCCAAGCGTCGCGAGCAGATTGGGCAGCACGGCCACACCGCGGACCCGCAGTGCGCCGCCAGCGCTGCTCACGCTGAAGACTTGGTAATCAGTCCATGTGTAGCCGCTGATCCATTGCAGACTGTGGCTTTGAGCCTTTAAGTCGGCGACATCAGGAACTGAGACCTGCATTTCCTTCCAGCCGGTTTTCTGGTTGGAGGCCCAAAGGATGGCCAGGCGGTCTGGCTCGAAAAACGGAAAATTCCTCCAGAAGGCGGACTTCACCAAAGCAAAGACCGCAGCGTTTGCTCCTATGCCGAGAGCCAACGTGGCTATCGCGATGGTAGTCAGAAGCGGTGCTTTAAGCATGAGACGCGCGCCAAAGCGGATATCCTGCAAAAAACTGTCAAGCGCGGGAAAGCTCCAATGTTCACGGGAACGCTCCTGCTGGAGAGCTGTATTTCCGAAATGTCGCAGCGCCGCGGAGCGCGCCTCTGCCGGTGGCATGCCTCGCGAGATATTCTCCTGTGTCATCCGCTCGACGTGGTCGTTAATTTCTTCCGCGAGTTCCCGATCAAAACCGTCATGAAACAAAAGAAACTGCAAGCGATGCCAGAATTCCCGAAATGAAAACATGCTTTACCTCACGCGGTTTGCATTACCTTTGCGATCGCTTCAATCATCCGTTGGAAGCTCTCGGCTTCGACCCCAAGTTGTTTTTTCCCCGCCGCAGTGAGCGAATAAAAACGAGCACGGCGATTGCTTTCCGAAGTCTTCCATTCGGCTTTTACCCAACCTTTCAGCAGCAGCCGCTGCAATGCGGGGTAGAGCGAGCCTTCTTCAACGCGCAGTACGTCATCGGAGACCTGCTGTATGCGCTGGGCAATGCCATAGCCGTGCGTGGCTTGCAGACTCAGCACCCGCAAGATCAGCATTTCCAGAGTTCCGGGCAAGAGATCGTTCTTGCTCTTATTCATAGGTTTGTTTCGCAACGATGCATAGAGTATCTATGCATTGAGAATCTATGCTTGGGACGCGGCAATCGTCAACTGGTGAGCACGAACCGCCGGGACGAGAGGGCGGGTGCTAGCTTTTTGGGCTTGCTCTAGCGTGTTCCGTTTTACCAGCAAGCAGATCTAGGGCATGGGCAACAATGGAAAGGACGGACTTGAGGGATGTCTCCGCTCCCGCTGGATTGCCGGGAAGATTCAAAACCAGCGAGGTGCCGAGCGTACCGCAGAGGCCGCGCGAAAGCGCAGCGAATGGAGTTTGGTTCAGTCCCTCGGCGCGCATCACCGCTACTACTCCATCGAGCATGCGGTCGCAGACGCTTGCAGTCGCCTCGGGCGTTACATCGCGCGCGGAGATTCCCGTACCGCCGGTGGTCACAACGAATCGAGCTTGTGCTGCCGCTTCCCGTACCGTCGATGCAATCTGCTCACGTACGTCGGGAACCGTTTTGGTAAAAGTGATCTCAAACTCGGAATCGCGCAGCAGGCGTTGCAGGCGCGGACCGGAGGAATCCTGGCGCTTGCCTTGGTAGCAGGAATCGCTGACGGTAATGACGGCGGCCGTGAGCTTCACGCGTCGAGCACATTCTCCTCGGCGTCGCGATTGGCCTCGTCGAGAAGGCGGAGACCTTCCATGAGCAGACCTTGAGTGGAACGCGTGGTGCTTTGCTCCGAACTGCTGCCGGCAAAGTCGATTTCGAAATGGCCTTCGGTCCAGGTGAGCACTTTGTAAACTGCTTCATCGCCGCGCAGCTTGCCGTAAGTCGCATGACTGATCTGGCCATCGGCAAAGTACATGTCACAGCGCTCGCCGTTGTTGCTCAGAGTCAGGCGGCAGGTCTTATGACCGAGCTCGAGCGACTGGAACAAATCCATGGTGTTCATTTGCTGCAAATTGCCGCGCACCACCGACTCGCCCGGTGCTTCGCGGGCCATTTTCTCCAGCAGAATTTTGTCCACAACGCGCTTAACGCGGGCTGCTAGTTCTTTGATGAAGAAAGGCTTCTCGATCACGTCGTCGAGCTGGTCCTGCATCATGCGGAGGTGCTCGGTGATCTCGCTGCGGGTCGCAATCAAAATCGCGGGCAGTCTGGCTGTCTGAACGCGCGAGCGGATTTTGTCGATCAACTGCTTGCCGGTGAGGCCGGGCATGGCGTAGTCGGAGATGAGCAGATCAGGCGCTTGCTCCACTATTCGCAGCAAAGCATCGGCGGCGTTGGTAAAGGTCTCGACTGCGGCGATGGGCGAGAGCGCCTGCCGCAGGAGGGCCACAATCATCGGGTTATCGTCCACCAGCAGGACGCGAATGTTAGAAGCCATGCGTGGCCTTAGCGGTGTCTCTTGGCGCGCGGCGCGTTCGGAGCAGCTTGGCGTTGGTAGGCGCCACTTTTGCCTCCCGATTTCCGTTCCAGGCGCACGTGCTCGATGCTGATGCCCTTATCCAGCGCCTTGCACATATCGTAAACGGTGAGGGCGGCGACGCTGGCGGCAACGAGCGCTTCCATTTCAACGCCCGTGCCGGCGGTTGTAGTTACTCTGGAGGCAATAGCGACGCCATTTTCGCATACGCGGGTATCCACATCAATGAAGCTGAGCGGCAAGGGATGGCACATTGGTATCAAGTCGGAAGTGCGCTTGGCCGCGCTGATGCCTGCAAATCGCGCGATTTCCAGCGGATTTCCCTTGGGATTACGCGGTAATGACTTTAGAACCTCGACTGACATGCGCACGAACGATGATGCCTCGGCTTCTCGTTTACTCGCCAATTTCTCGGAGACATCGACCATCGTCGCCCGCCCAGCGGCGTCGTAATGTGAGAGTTTTTTCGACATTCGCGTCGTTTTTAGACCGTGGGTTTCGGACTTCATGACCTGTCTGTTCGCACGTGCGGCTTAAGTAATGAGCCCGAGTGATCACAGCATAACCACACTCATGATCTCGCCAGTTTCAAAGCGCTCGCGCTCCGGAGGGACTACCAGTAGACAATCGGCATTCGCGAACGCTGCCGTGTCACCTGATCCCTGCCACTTCACCGGCTCTACCTGAGAATCATTCCATTCTCCGACGAGGCGGGCCGGCAGGAAACGCGTTAAACCAGTCTTGACTTTCAGCGGGCTGCCCAGTTTCGCACTTGCCGTACGCATCCTTGCAGCGCCGGCGCCGGACAATGCCCGCACCATCGGGTGCGCAAACAGTTCGAATGTCACCATTGTAGAGATGGGATTCCCGGGCAAACCAAAGAAGTAAGTGAATTGCCGTCCACTCGCATTGCGCGGCACACGTCCGAAGACCAGGGGTTTTCCCGGCTGGATCTGGACGCCGGTGAAAAGAAATTCCGCTTTAAAGAACGAGAGAACATCTTCCACCAGGTCATATTCTCCGGCCGAAACCCCGCCGCTCAGCAGCAGCAGATCCGCGCCGAGTCCTTGCTGGATCAACGCGCGCAGTCTCTCCGGCTCGTCGGGCGCGATTGGAAGCTGCAGCGGTTGGCCACCGCTTGTCACAATCTGTGCGGCGAGCGAGTAGCTGTTGGAGTTGCGAATCTGATTTGCCGCCGGTTGAGATTCAAGTGGAACTACTTCATCGCCGGTGGGAAGTATCGCGACAGACGGACGCTCGAATACGTTCACGGTTGGTTTACCGACAGCTGAGGCAAGCGCAATATGGGAATGCGACATCACCGTTCCTTGCGCCGCGAGAACTGAACTTGCGCGCGCTTCGCTGCCTCGACTCACGATGTTCTCGCCCGCCAGAACGGAGTGCGAAAGCCGCAGGTGATCGCCGGTGCGCTGTACATGCTCGACCATAATGACAGCGTCGGCGCCAGCCGGCACAGGAGCCCCAGTCATGATTGCGATCGCATCCCCCGTTTTCAGCGTGGTGAAGCCTGCCGGCAAATCTCCGCCTGCGCGAATTTCACCAATGACGCGCAGTTCTGAATTGGGAATTGCGTCCTCACTGCGCAAGGCAAAGCCGTCGCGCGTTGCTCGAGGAAATGGGGGGAAGTCCCGGTCGGCAATAATGTCTTCGGCCAGCGTGCGGCCGACTGCATCGAGCAGAGGGACAGACTGCTGCCTGCCTGCGCGGCCAGCTTCAGCGCCAGCCGTTCGCTCAGCTCTCGCCCGCTCGGCATGCTCCATGACCAGACGGTACGCGTCTTCGAAGCTGAGCAGGCGTTCTGGCCGGAAATGAGCTTTGCTGCTTGCCATGAATGAAAAAGGCGGCCCTTCGCGCGGCCGCCTATGATTCCCAAAAAGAGAAACTACTTTTTCTTGAAGCCGGTCTGCACCTTGGCGCCGAGCTGTTCCAGCATTTGCTTGGAAGCCTCGGCATAAGGACCTTCCGGCTCGAGCTCCAGATACTTATTGAAATCGTCCACCGTGCCCTGGGGCGCGACCATCTTGCCTTGCTTATCGACCGTCGCCTTCTGCAGCGAGTTAATCGCGCGCTGATAGTAGGCATCGGCCTTCTTAGGATCGGCCTGGATCGATTTGGTGAAGGCTGAATTGGCGTCATCGGCCTTACCTTTGTTGGTGAGCACGGCGCCTTCGTTGTAGTACGCCTGAGCAGCGTTGGTCGGGTCGGCCTCGGCTTCTTTGTTATAGGCATCGATGGCCTGGTCGGTCTGATTGCTCTTCGCGTAGGCCTCACCCAGGCTGTCGTAGTAAGAGGCAAGCTGGGTTTTCTGCGCTTTGGGATCGTTCGCAGACATCTGCAGGGCTTTGTTCAAGCTCTCGATGCCTTCGGGATATTTCTTGTCCGCGACCTGGGCCTTGCCGAGTTGCCCGAAGATCAGCGCGTGCTGTCCCCCATCGGCCTGCTCAGCCTGCTCCATGGTTTGCACGGCGGCGTCATATTGCTTGGCCTGCATCTGCGCGAGGGCCTGCTTGAGCAGGACATTCAGACTGCCGATCTTGGCGTTTTCTTTCGCGATCTCGGCGTTCTTTTTCTGGATCTCCTCCAGCTGCTTCTTCTGCTCCTCCGTCAGCTTCGGTTGTTGCTGCTGACGTCCGGGCGCAGACATCGTGCCGCCCGTTTGCCCTTCGGGCGCCTGACCACTCGCCGCCTGGCCACTCGCCGCCTGACCTCCAGCGGCGGCAGCCGCGCCCTGAGCACCGCCGGCCGGTCCGAGATTGATGTCCATCACGTTCTTGTCTTCATCCATGCCGGCCTGGAACTTGTCTTCGAACACTTGCTTGCCGTCTTTGGTGACGGTCACGTCGAATTTGCCGGGTGTAATCCCGATGCTGAAGAAGTTCCCCTTCTTGTCGGTTTTCAGCGTGTATTTGCGGCCGGTATCAAGATCCCTCAATTGCACTTGCGCGCCCGCCACGGGTCCGCTCGGATCCTTGACCGAACCTTTGACCGTGGTTGTTTGCGCGAACGCGCCTATGACTCCAAACAGCAGGCAGACCAAAACTGCGGCAGCTCTCCGAAGCGTCATTGCCAAATTCCTCCCAAGAAATTTGCCGCGACTCGATGTTTCGTTCTTTGCGAGTTCAATTCCGCGGCTTGGTCTCGCGGATGGCGCGAGCACGTCAAACCAGAACTGCTCTAAATCAATGGCACTACAAAGTTAAATCCTAGGAAGTGTGCAGTTCAAGCGAGGCCCGGCCCGTCTGCAGCAAATTCCCTGCTTGAGGGAATTTCTCAGGGAATTTTCATAGTTGCGGAAGCAAAATCTGCAGATTTCGCCCAAAATCCGAGTTTTTGTCCAAAGCTGAGGGAATGGCTCAGGGAATTCCGGGAATTTAGCTTTAAGCCTTGGGATCCAAGAGACTTACATGCCATTCTGCGCAGACCTAAGCCTCCGGAACAGGGAGAGAGCAGCCAATTCCGACGATGACTGTGCACACCGCTTTTGCCTCGACGCCTCTTACCAACAAAAGCCATCCGGCCAGCCGACTTCTAGTCAAACAATTCTTCTTTCCACAGCTTTTGCCCAGCGAGGGCGGTGTGGAATGCCCACAGCGCCAAAGCTGCGACGCTGGCGTAGGCGAAGATCACGCCACCAATGAACCAGCTGGAAAAGTCGGAGGTCATCGGCAGGTTGAGCAGTACGTCGAGAATGAAGAACGTCGAGAACAGCGTGATCAGTCCAAAGCGCACCATCGCGAAAGCTGCGGTGCCGTAGAGCACGATCATGAACGGCACGTGGATGTAAAGATAGTCGGCTCCAAGGCTTTTAAACGTTACCCATATTGCGACGAAGACCGTCGCTGCAAGCCATTTGTTTCGCAGCAACACCCGCAGCAGAAAGAGCAGGAAAAAAAAGATCAGAGTTCCCTGCACCTCCCACGGCGCGCGAAGCAGCCAGGCCCCGACAACGCGTCGAGCATCCAGAAGGAAATCCGAATCGCCCATTGCCAGGGAATCGCCAAGGTGAACTTGAACGACTCCATAGAGATAAAAAAGTACAGACAAAAATGCGCCGTAAGTTACACCAAAAAGCACGTCTTTGCCGACCAGCGGATCGCGCCAGCGTCCCAGGGAAAGACGACTCCAGGAGATGATGGTTTGCGGCCAATGACGGCGAACGTAGGGCTCCAATCCCAGATAAATAATCGCCACGATGGCGCTTAGATAGGAGGCGCCGCA
>JAFAUE010000039.1 GCA_019243475.1 Acidobacteriota bacterium
TGCCTGTCCCTGACAGGCGCGCCCCGGAGACGCTAGGCTGTGCCACTCGGCTGTGTGCTGATCACCTGAGACAAACACTGGACTGCTCTCCTCATCAGAAGTTCTGTGTTTACTTTCGGAGTCTCGGGTTGGCGCCGAAGCTGCGTGGCGCTCATGGACACGCTTCTGTGCGCCACCTTATTAAGCGCGCAAACCGGGCCGACCGCTACTCCTGCTCAGACGCCCAAGACCTCTCCACAGGTTCAGCAGGTTCTGCCTTCTTACGACGGCCAGAACGTCTCCTCTGTCGAACTCGCCGGACACCCGGAGATGAATATGGCTCCGCTGCTTCCTCTTTTAGTACAGAAGCAGGACGAGCCTTTTTCCCAGCAGAAGGTCGACGCGACTGTCGCGGCGTTGAAAAGCACACATCGGTTTAATGATGTCCAAATCCAAATGCGGCCGGAGGCGGAAGGCATCCGAGTGGTTTTTGTGCTCGAGCCGGCGGTGTACTTCGGCGTCTATAGCTTCCCCGGAGCGGAGAAGCAATTTCCCTACGCGCGCTTGCTGCAGGTTTCCGACTATCCGCCGCGCGGTCCCTATACACCGGTCGATGTAGTGAACGCGCAGATGGCGATGGAAAGATTTTTGCAGCGCGAAGGTTACTTCCAGGCACAGGTGAAACCGCGCATAGAAGTCGACAAAGTTCACGGGTTAGCGAACGTCTTCTTCGATACCACGCTCGGACGCAAGGCCAAGTTTGGTAATGTCACATTGACGGGCGCGACGCCGGAAGAAACGGCACATCTTCAGAAGACACTGCACTCCTTGATGGCGCGAGTGCACAATTCTTCGATTCGCAGGGGGAAGACTTATTCGCTTAAAACAGTTCAGAACGCGACCAACTATCTGCAAAATGCGCTGATGAAGCAGGACCATCTCGATGCCAAGGTGAAGCTGATCTCGGCCAACTACAACGCGAGCAGCAACCGGGCAGATATCGACTTCGGCGTGCGCGACGGCCCGGTGTACCACGTGAAGGTCCAAGGCGCGCATGTCTGGAGTTGGACAAAGAAAAACCTGTTGCCCATTTATCAAGAAGTGGGAGTGGATCAGGAGATCATCCAGGAAGGCCGGACAAACCTTATTTCCAACTTCCAATCGAAAGGCTATTTCGACTCGAAGGTAAACGTCCTGACTCAAAATCAGCCGAATGGCGAAACCATTATTTATCAGGTCACGAAGGGACCGCGACACAAGGTCAAAGACGTTGACTTGGCGGGCAATCAGACGCTCGCGTCCAGCGAGTTGGTGCCGCATGTGGCAGTTAAGCAGGCGCACATCTTCTCGCACGGAAAGTACAGCGAGAACCTGATTCGTACCAGCGTAAAGAACCTTGAGGCTGTTTACCGCGCCAATGGCTTCAGCGATGTGAAAGTCACGCCTGAAGTTCACAACGAGGCCGGAAATATCGGCGTCACCTTCCACGTGGTGGAAGGTCAGCGCGACATCGTGGAAGCTCTCAACATTCAAGGGAACAACACTGAACCCATCGCCCGCCTGGTGCCGACCGGACTGAAGCTTGGACCGGGCAAGCCTTACTCGCAGAAATTCGTGCAGGACGATCGCAACGCGATGATGGCGAGCTATCTCAAAATGGGATATCTCAACGCCAGCTTCCGCGAATCCGCCAAGCCGATTGACAAAGACAAACACCGCCTCGAGGTTTCATACCTCATCGAAGAAGGTCCTCAGGTAAAAACCGCGACCATTGTGACTTTAGGACGGGGAGAGACACGGCAAACTTTGATCAGCCGTGTCGCGCCGCTTTCTACCGGAGCGCCCTTGCGCGAAGACCAGATGCTCGCCGATGAGAGTCAACTGTATAACCTCGGTGTCTTCGACTGGGCACAAATCGATCCCCGCCGGCGCATCACCACGCAGTCCGAAGAAGACGTCGTTGTTAAGGTCCACGAGGCCAAGAAGAACGACCTCACCTACGGCTTTGGTTTCGACGTGATCAATCGCGGCGGCAGCATTCCGAGCGGGACGGTCGCTCTTCCGAATCTTCCCGTTGTGGGACTGAAACAGAACTTCAAGACCAATCAGCAGACCTTCTACGGCCCGCGGGGTCTGATCGAATACACGCGCAAGGACCTGAGAGGCAAAGCTGAGACTTTGGGCTTCAGCGCGCTCGGGGCAAGGCTCGATCAGCGCGGCACGATCACCTACACAGATCCTTATTTCCGCGGCACCAATTGGGCCTCGAGTTTCACTCTCGGAGGGGAGCACGACGCGCAGAATCCGATCTTCACTTCGTTGATGGGCCAAACCGGGTTCCAGCTGCAGCGCGCACTGAATCCTGACAAGACCAACAACTTGTTCCTGCGCTACAACTATTCCCAAACCGGATTGACGAACCTCCTGATTCCCGATTTGGTGCCAGCCTCCGACCGCCATGTCCGGCTCTCCACCTTGTCTGCGACGTTTGTGCGCGATACTCGCGACTTTCAGCTCGACGCTCACAAAGGCATCTATGAAACGGTTGAGGCCGACTTCAATCCCAGCGCCATTGGTTCGAATTTCAATTTCGGGAAATTGCTCGCGCAAACCGCCTACTACAAGCCGAGCAACAAGCACAAGATCATCTGGGCCAACAGCGTTCGTGTCGGCTTTGCCGAGGCCTTCAGCGGCCACGTTCCTTTGAGCGAGGAATTTTTCAGCGGCGGCGCAAGCACTCTGCGCGGATTTCCCCTCAATGGCGCCGGACCGCAGCGCACCATTCAGGCATGCGGAATTCCTGGCGAGCAAAGTACCTGCTCGCTGATCAACGTTCCGGTCGGTGGAAATGAACTATTTATCGTGAATTCCGAGTTTCGCATTCCCGTGCCGCTCAAACAGGGTTTGGGCGTAGTGCCCTTTTATGACGGCGGGAACGTCTTTCGCACCATCGGTTTCCACGGGCAGTACACCAATACAGTGGGCCTGGGGTTCCGGTACGCGACTCCGGTGGGGCCGGTGCGCATCGACTTTGGTTACAACTTGAATGCTCCTCCTGGAGTCAAAGCATTTCAGTACTTCATCACGATCGGACAGGCATTCTAAGCGGAGTAGCTTTCTGTGAGCGCAGCGCCGAATTTACCTCCTTATTATCACGAGCCGCCCGAGGAGCCGCGTTTAGTCGAAGAGCCTGCTCGACGTTCGCGATGGAAGCGCATTCTCGCCTGGACAGCAGGCATCTTCTTTTTTCTAATCATCGCCGGTGTAGTCACGGTTTATGTCCTGTTGCATAACGAATCCTTTCATCGCTATGTGCTTCGGACAGCGGAGGAAAAAGCTGCGGCCGCGCTGGGGACGCAGCTTCAGGCGCGCGACTTCGCCCTGCATTTTCAGCCAATATCTCCCAGTCTCGACCTGTACAACGTTGTCGTAAACGGCGCGAATCCTTATCCGAACC
>JAFAUE010000373.1 GCA_019243475.1 Acidobacteriota bacterium
CGAATCCGAGATTGGTGCGCTGGGCTGCCTGGAGGCTGCGCGTGAATAATCCGGCGACAATCAACAAGATCAACGAGCCGCCTACCTGGATAGCGACCAGCGCGGCGCGAAACCTAGCGCGACCGCCAACAACGCCGCGTCCGCTCTGATGCAGCACGGCATTCAAATTTCCGCGCGAAGATCGAAGCGCAGGGACGAGGCCGACCACAACGCCTGTAACCAAAGCTGCAACGAACGAGTAAGCGAAGACTCGCCAGTCAAAGCCAAAGTCCAGATGTACCGGCAGATCCGTTTGTAAATTCAGCGAACTCAGCACGGCGCTGCTGGCATATCCCAGCAGCATGCCTGCAAACCCACCGACCAGCGCCAGCAAAATACTCTCTGTAAGCAACTGCTGAATCAGCTGATGCCGCGAAGCGCCGAGCGCAGCGCGGATTGCAATCTCGCGCTCGCGTACGGTCGCGCGCACCAGGAGGATGTTGGCGACATTCATGCACGCCAATAGCAACACCATTCCGGCCAGTCCCAGAAACAATCCCGAGACGATGGCGATGGCATTTGTTGGGTCCGGCTGCGGACGAGATCGAACTTCGGGATAAGCCTGGAGTTCTAGATCCTTATCGAATTCCGGGAAGTCAGTAGCCAGATGTCGGCCAACGACGGCGAGCGACGCCCGCGCGTTCTCGAGCGTAACGCCATCTCGCAGACGGCCGAGAAGAACCAGCTGCCGCAGTCCGCGATTCTCGAGAAAATCCCGCGGCGTACCTTCAATCGTGTTCATTCCCAGCGGGAGGTATGCCTGCGCTTCGAGAATGGGATACGGTCCGTAAAAACCCTTCGGCGCTATACCGACCACGGTGAGCGGGTGCCCGTTGACCGATACTTTCTGTCCGACAACCGACGGATCACCCGCAAATCGCTTCTGCCAGTAGCTATAACTCAGCACGATCACCGGATCGGCATCGACGGTTTCGCCTTCATTCCCCTGCAGCAGTCTTCCTTGTGCCGGCTGAATGCCCAACATGGAGAAGAAGTTTCCAGAAACGTAATAGGTCATCAGCCGATCGGCTTTGCCGTTAGTGCTGAGACCATCCAGGCCCACCTGATAGGCGCCCAGGCTGGAGAAGACATTTCCTGTCTGGCTGCGAATCACGCGATAGTCAGGCGTGGAAAACTGATTGGCCACATTGCCGCCGTGCTGACGGAATGCCAGCTCGGTGATCTGTTCGGGCTGTGGCGCGGGCAGAGGACGGAAGAGCAAGCAGTTGACGATGCTGAAGATGGCGGTGTTTGCGCCAATGCCCAGCGCGAGCGTTAGCACGGCAATGGCGGTGAACGCGCGATCCTTGCGCAACATGCGTGCGCCGAATTGAATGTCGCTTTTAAGAGTGCTCATGTTGGACAAGGAACCCCTGCTGTTTTCCCCTAATACGTCACTAGACGGGTGCGGGTTCAGATTATTAGCGGCGACTTCCCGCTGAGCGTCCTCGCCTTCCGAGTGCGCAGGTCGGTCAAAAATGAGCCTTCGCCGAAGCCGTCAAATTCCCTGGTTGAGGGAATTTCTGAGGGAGTTTTTCAACTCGCCGACAAGAAATTGCAAGATTCTGCCCAAATCTCACAAAAAAGCCCTTTAGCTGAGGGAATTGCTCAGGGAATGCCGGGAATTTCCTTGTAACGCCTTTTATCGCGTGGACTTAGACGGCGATTTTAACGCGTCGCGCGTTCCGCATCAGGGAAAGACGAGGGAATTTCGCTCGGGACAGTGACCTTTGCTCATCCGAGGCCGCCACTACCGGCAGGCGTGACGACCAAACAGGCCTTCGAAGCAGACGTCTCTAGTGGAAATCTTAGCCATTGTGTGCCCCGCTGCTCCGAGATATTCTGCCGAACAGAACCCGGTTTATGGCCAAGCTCTTCGATCCCCCTCGGTACATCGCTTTGGAAGGTCCCATTCGCGTAGGCAAGAGCACTCTTTCAGGAATTATTGCGGATCGCCTGCGCGCGCAACGAGTTACCGAGCCCGAGAGCAATCCCTTCCTGCCCAATTTCTACGACGGCGAACTAGGCGCCGCTTTTCAAGCCCAGTTTGCATTCCTTATTGCGCGTTTCGAGCAGTTGCGCGCCCTGGAGCGCAGTCCACATAAGACAGTCGTGTGCGACTACATCTTTGAGAAGGACAAGCTGTTCGCCTGCATCAACCTGAACGACGTCGAACTCGGGATTTACAACCGCTATTACAACTTCTTTCGCGAACAGCTGCCGACGCCCGATCTGGTGATTTATCTGCAGGCCAGTCCTGAAGTCCTCAAGAAGAGATTGCGGCGGAAAAATATGCCTGGGGAGTCGGCGGTGAGCGACGACTACATCGAGGAAATCGTCAAAGCCTACGAGCATTTCTTCTTTCATTACACGGCTTCCGACCTGCTGGTGGTCAACACCAACGACATCGATTTCGTAGAACGCCACCAGGACTTACAGGAGTTGCTGCGGCGCCTGTCAGAGCCGATTCGCGGCACACAATACTTCCTGCCGTTAGGATCGGAAGCAGCCAGCGCCTGACCTGCGCCGCGATTCGCGCGCAGCAAGCGCCCTGCTATTTCGTACGTGAATTCCACCGCGATGCACAGCATATGAGCTGACATTCCTGTTGCCGCTGCTTCCTGAACTCGGTACTCTCGCTATTGAGTCGCCTTCCTCCTAATGACACCTCCAGCAGAGAACAGCACACCCGAGTTTGAACGCGCCAATGGCATTTTGCCTGCACAGTCGATTCGCGCGCTCATTGCCGCCGGCAACATTGCCGCGCCCGACGCAGCGCCGATTTCCGACGCTCAGATTCAGCCTGCGAGCATGGATTTGCGTCTGGGACCGAAGGCATTTCATGTTCGAGCCAGCTCGCTTCCGGGAAAATCGTCAACGCTGCTCGAAAAAATTCATGGCGGATTGCTGATCGATACGCTCGATCTGCGCCAGCCCACGCTGCTGACGCCGAACTCGGTCTACGTGGTCCCGCTGGTCGAGCGCCTCAAACTGCCTGCGGACTTGAGCGGAATCGCCAATCCCAAGAGCACCACGGGAAGGCTCGACATCTTCACCAGGCTCATTACCGAGCACGGCGACGAATTCGAGCGTGTTCCCCGCGGATATTCAGGCGAGCTCTACATCGAGGTTGTAACCCGCAGCTTCCCGGTTTACGTGAAGGAAGGACTGAAGCTCAACCAGCTGCGCTTCGTTCGCGGACGCGCTGAGGCCCGCGGCGACACCGCGCTGCGCGAGTTGGCCAAGGACGATCTCTTGGTCAAGTTCGACGACGCAACTCGAGCGGAAGACGAAGACACGCTGGTGAAGGAAATCAATCGTCTAGCGAGGGCGGTGAACCGGGGGCTCTCGATCACCGTCGATCTGCAAGGCAATGAGCGCTCCGACGTAATCGCCTATAAAGCCAAGAAATACTCCGAGCCGATTGACCTGAGCAAAATCCGTCACTACGAGATGGCCGATTTTTGGGAGTCGATTCGAGCGCCGAAGAACCGCCGCCTGATTCTCGAGCCGAATGAGTTCTATCTGCTGGCTTCGAAAGAGAAAGTGCGTGTGCCGCCCGACCATGCGGCCGAGATGGTCGCCTACGATCCCACCATGGGTGAGTTCCATGTGCACTACGCCGGATTCTTCGATCCGGGATTTGGCTACGGGGCGCAAGGCGAAGTACTCGGAACCAAAGCGGTGCTGGAAGTGCGCGCCCACGACATGCCCATCCTGCTGGAAGACGGCCAGCTGGTCGGCAAGCTTCTGTACTACCGCATGGCGGGAACGCCGCAGGTCGTGTACGGCCAGGAGATTGGCTCGTCTTATCAGAAGCAGGAGCTAACGCCGAGCAAGCAGTTCAAGATTCCCGAGAGCAGCTTCCGCGACGCAGCCGGGCCAAAACGCGAAGAAAACCGCACCGCTGAATGGGCTACCAGAACCCGGCGCGAAATGGCCCTTCTCGAGCAGCACTAGGGGCCTGTACCGCTTGGCGGTTCCGGCCTCGCGCTTTTGTCATGTCCGGCGGCGAATCTCCATTGTTTTAGGGTTTCCCTGCGACTAAAATTCCCTCGTCTGCATCTCAAATGCAGCAACAGGCGCTATCCGCCGGAGGCGGAAGTGTACTGGAGGAAACATGAGTCTCGCCGCACCGCGCTTTGGTGACCAGTCCAAGGTCACAATCACTTCCATACAAGAGAAAAAACAGCAGGGAACTGCTATCACCTGCCTCACCGCGTACGACTACGCCACAGCCCGGCTGGTGGATCAGGCGGCTATCGACATGATCCTGGTCGGCGACTCCCTTGCCATGGTCGTGCTGGGCTATGAGAACACCCTGCCGATCACGGTGGAGGAGATGCTCCATCACACTCGTGCCGTGCGCCGCGCGGTCCGGCGCGCGCTGGTGATTGCCGACATGCCTTATGCGTCTTACGTGGATGAGAAGCAGGCAGTGAAGAATGCTGCGCGCTTCCTCAAGGACGGCGGCGCGGAAGCGGTGAAGATCGAGGGTGGACAGAAGCGGGTTCCTCTGGTCCACTCCATGCTGGACGCGGAAGTTCCCGTTATGGGACACATCGGCCTCACCCCGCAGTCCGTTCACCTGATGGGCGGATACCGCGTGCAGGGCAAGACGCTGAATGCCATTGAGCGTCTGGTGAAAGATGCCGTCGCACTGGACCGCGCCGGCGTCTTCGCGCTGGTGCTGGAAGGCATTCCGCGCGAAGTGGCAAAAATCATCACCGAAGAAGTTGAATGCCCGACCATCGGCATCGGCGCCGGGCCGAACTGCGACGGCCAGGTGCTGGTATTTCACGACATCCTGAACCTCACCGGCCAGCAGCCGGCGAAGTTTGTCCGTCAATACGCCGACGCCGCGGCGTTGATCAGCGGAGCAGTGTCAAACTTCAAGGCCGACGTTGAGGCCAGGCTGTTTCCCTCTGACGCGGAGTCCTATCATCTGCCGCGGGAAACGCAGGCTGCACTGGAGACGCTGCGCGCGCGCAAACTTGCGGCACTGCGTTAGCGCTGTTCGAATCGCCGCTAATCGGGAGCTCCAAATAGCAGAGGGGTGGGTGTTTCTGCGTTGGCGAAGGCGTCCCCTTTTTGGTTTCGGGCTGTCAAGCTGAAAAACAGGTAACCACAAAGGACGCGAAGGGCGCAGAGGTTTCTGTTCCGCACTTCTTCGTGTCCTCTGTGGTTTGAATGCAGAGCACAAGCCCTGCTCTTCATTTCCGCCGAATCCGCGTGCATCCGCTGAGCCTTTGTTGTTGCCCTGATTGCCGGTAGTCCAATCCTCTTCCTGTAAAGTGTTAGCAGGCCGGGCGCAAGCTCGGACTTGCGAGATAACTTCCTCCACTCAGTGTGCCCACTACAACTTCCAATTCTGCGGCGGCGATTCGAAATAACGGGCTTCGCTTGCCGGTGCTGGTCATCGTCGGCCGTCCCAATGTCGGCAAGAGCACGCTGTTCAACCGTCTGATCGGAAGGCGGCGCTCGATTGTCGGCGACGAGCCCGGCATCACGCGCGACCGCTTGTATGGCAAGGCCCATTGGAACGGCCGCGAGCTGCGCGTGGTCGATACCGGCGGCATAATCCCTGAAGACAAAGAACTCATTCCCTCCGAGATCTACCGGCAGGCGCGAGTAGCGCTGGATGAAGCGGATGTAGTCGTGATGGTGGTCGATGGGCGCAGCGAGTTGGCTGCTCCCGATATGGAACTCGCGCGTTTGCTGCTGCGTAGCGGCAAACCCTTGCTGCTCGCGGTAAACAAGATTGACGCCGCCAAGCTCGAGCCGCTCATCGAAGACTTCCGCCGTCTGGGAATTCAGCGTATCTTTCCCGTCTCCGCCGAGCACGGCAACGGAATCGGGGAGCTGCTCAGCGCCGCTCTGGAGCTTGTACCCTCGGCGCCCCTTTCCACTCTTGCGGAAGCCGGCGAAGCCGACGAGCAGGAGCCGCAGCCGGAAACATCGCGCGAGACCAAAATCGCGATTATCGGTCGACCTAATGTGGGAAAGTCCACGCTCTTGAATCAACTTACCGGGACCTCGCGGGCGATCGTCTCTCCCATTGCGGGAACTACGCGCGACGCGGTGGACGAGCTGGTCGAGCGCGAAGGTCAGCGCTACCGGTTCATCGACACGGCAGGCATCCGCCGCAAAGGCAAGACCCGGCTTATGGCGGAGAAGCTTTCCGTAGTGATGGCGCGCAAGCATCTTGAAGCGGCCGACGTAGCACTGCTGGTGATTGACGCGACCGAAGGCGTGACGGCACTCGATGCGACGATCGGAGGCTACGCGCACGAGAGCGGACGCTCCGTCGTGATCGTTGTAAATAAGTGGGACCTGGTCGGTTCTGCCCGCCAGCACGGCAAGCCGGCGGCGGACCAGGCCCTATTCGAAAAGCAGTTGCGCTCGGTGCTCAAGTACCTCAGCTACGCGCCTGTGATTTTTATCTCCGCGACCAGCGGCAAGAACGTGGAGCGCGTCTTCGTCGCCGTACAACGCGTGGCGCAGGAACGGCTGAAGCGCATCTCGACAGGGGAGATGAATCGTTTTCTCAAAGCCGTGGACTTCGAACGCGCATCTACCCCGGGATACCGCTTGCGGATTCAGTATCTGACGCAGGTGAGTGTTGCGCCGCCCACGTTTGTTGCATTCACCAATCGCGCGGGCAAACTGCACTTTGCCTATCAACGCTTTCTTGAGAATCAAATCCGCCGCGCGTTCGGCTTCGAGGGGACGCCGATACGCATTAAGACTCGAGGCAAGGAGAAAGAGTAGGCTCTTAGACGTGAAAGCGCCATGGGCAGAAGCTGAGCTGTTGAAAGCTGCAAGGTTGTCTGAGAATCTCGGCTTTTGAGCAGGCAGTGCAATTCTGAGCGGCATCTAAACGCAAATGCCCGTTCATTCCGTACTGCTGTTCAGGGCGTAAGAGGATAAGAGGAGAAATTCATGAGAAAAGCAATGCGATTTATGACTTCGCTGGCGCTGGCCGGTGCTTTGACCGCTCCGCTTGCCATGCAGGCGCGCGACAAAGACGACCACGACCGCGACAAGCATCGCGTCTACGACCGCTCTCATCGCGATTACCACGATTGGGACGATCGTGAGAACAATGCTTACCGAAACTGGTATGGCCAGACCTACCAGAACCGGCAATATCGCGACTACAACCGGCTGCACCGTAAAGATCAGAACGCCTATTGGACCTGGCGGCACAATCATCCCGAAAACGATCACGACCGGGACGACCGTCACTGAGTCCAATCGGAACTGAAGAAGGGAATTGCAGCGCGCGGGTGTTGTTGGTACGGCTGGCGTAACACCCGCTTGCCGCAAAAGTACTAGCCGGGCATTCCCGATGCTGCACGGCAGTCGCAATGGCACGATGTACGAATGCCGTACTGCACCGGCTCCGGATTCGCTGCGATGGGAACAGTTACCGCAATGCTTCCGGAGTCGCTGGCAGTACAGAGCCGGAGGGTGAGCTCCGTCTCCCTTATATCGAACCCGCGCATCGGGACGAAGTTGTGTTTCATTCCTGGATGGAACCGGCTGAAAATCAGCTTGTGACCAGTTTCAGCAGCTCTGCTGTAGGCGGCAGATTGCCGGCCTCTCTGTAGTCGAAGACCTTCGTTCCATCGCGGAAGATTTGCAGCTGCCCTCGAGTGCCGGTGCCGACTTTCACGTCGAGGCCCCTTTCGCGGGCTGCATTGCGCAGGCTCACGGCCGCGCGTCGCAAATCAAATCAAAAGAAACAGCGCTTCACTTCGATCATTGGTCTTTCCAGACCTCCTTAGCGGCAAGAATCGTATTTACGTGGATGGTTACTGTGTCCGCGACATTGCGGGCGTATCCTCCCGCGTACGTGACCATAATGGGAATTCTGCGGGTCCGCGCCACGCGGAAGACGAGTTCATCGCGGCGCTTGAGACCTTCGATGCTCAGGTCCAATCCCCCAAGTTGATCTTCCCGATATGGGTCTGCGCCGGCAATATAGCAAATCAGCTCGGGAGAGAACTGCCGCAAGCCCGAGCTGAGCGCCTGGTCGAGCCAGGCCAGATACTGCTCGTCGCCGGTGCCATCCGGCAAGTTTACGTCAATCGAAGATGCCGGCTTGTACGCCGGGTAGTTGTTGGCCTGGTGGAGGGAAATGGTAAAGACCTCGGCTTCGGATGCCGGGGCCTCGGTCAAGACCTCCGACTTGACCTGAGCGGCGGAGACGCTGGGAAGCGGTCTTCCTTTGTCGCGCTTCGGGGGAAAGATCGCTGCGGTGCCGTTGCCGTGATGCACGTCGCAATCCAGGGTCATAGCGCGGCGAATGCGGCCAAGCTTTTGCATCTTGCGAATGGCGATAGCGACGTCATGAATCACGCAGAAGCCTTCCCCATGGTCGGGATGAGCGTGATGAAATCCACCGCCAACGTTGACGCATACGCCGTCTTCAAGTGCCCGCTGCGCGGCAAGAATCGATCCTCCAGCGGAAAGCCAGAAGGCTTTTACCAGCTCAGGCGAGTACGGCACTTCCATCTGCATCTCTTCCCTGGGGCTAATCTCGCCGTGTACGAGCCGATCTACGTAGCCTGCGCCGTGCACGAGGCGAACATCGTCATCGCTGGCCGGAAGGGGTTCGAGAAAGTCATCTGCATCAGCCTCTCCAGTTTTCAGCAGGCGATCATGGATCAATCGATACTTCTCAGCCGGAAAAACGTGTGCGCCTAGAGGCAGATGATAGTCAGGCGAGTAGACGAGGCGAAAAGGCAGGCGCATGAGGGAGTAGAGATTCTGGGACGATTATTTCATCTACCTGTGAGCTAAGCGCAACTTCGGTCAGGTGCTGGGGTTTGAAAGCGATGCCAGCAATGGTACTGTAACCCCTCCTGTATTCACCGAATCTTTGCGCGTCCTTTTAAGGACGCGCTTTTTTTGTGCGGGAGATTTACTTTCTTTTCTTTTTCGCGCTTGATTCGCCGCCTGGCATCTGGCCGCTTACGCTGGAGAGAACTTTCTGGAAGGCTTCCTGCGCGCTCATCTCTTTGCGTCCGCCCTGGTTATGACGGTATTTATGCTCGGAACCGCAGGTTCGGCAGCGCGTCTGGCCAACTTCGTCGCCGATCATAGCGACAACGGAATGGTCGGTTGTGCGTTTGCAGCGCGAGCAGTGGTCGTCAATGTCGTCACCGAGTCTTGGCATCGGGTCGCTCCTGAGTTCGCGAATAGTAGCACGCGGGCCGGAACTGCGGCATAACGCGTATTTATTGAATGCTAGACTCTAACCCATGCCCTCCCGGCGCGGAATTTTCATCACTTTCGAGGGACTGGACGGCTGCGGAAAGACGACTCAGCTGTCCCGCCTGGCGGAAGCGCTCCGGGGTCGCGGCATGGATGTCGTTGCCACGCGCGAGCCGGGAGGAACCAAGATTGGCGAGAGCATCCGCGCAGTGCTGCTCGATTCACGGACTTCAGGTTTGACTACCTGGGCCGAGTTGGCGTTGATGTTTGCCGATCGCGCGCAACATGTGAAAGAAATCATTGAGCCGGCTCTCGCTGCGGGGAAAATCGTTCTCTGCGACCGTTTCACCGACAGCACCGAGGCATATCAAGGCTACGGACGAGAACTCGGCTCTGACATCGTTCGCCGGCTGCATCGTGAACTTTGCGCCGACCTGTGGCCTGACCTGACGCTGCTGCTCAATTCTGAAGACGGCGGGAGCGTGGCGCGAGCGCGCACTCGAAATCAAAAACACGATTCCAGCGAGGGCCGTTTTGAAAACGAGGATGCTGTTTTTTTCCGTCGTGTGCAGCGGGGCTTCGAGGCAATCGCCGATCGCGAACCCAATCGCGTGGTGCGGATTCCCGCGGGATCCATTGCAAAAGTGGAAGTCGCTATTCTCGGCGTTGTCGAAGGCAAGTTCCCACAACTCACCAGCCGCGCAGTTTTGAGCCGTTAATGAGCAGTGCCGTCCGGATTTCCGAACCTGAGCCTCCAGGCAAAGAGGGGAAGTATGTATTCCCGCCGGGGCTCAAGGTCAATCTGCTTCTCTATTCTTTCAACCGCTTTCGCCACGGCGATCCCATCCGCGTCTTTCAACATCTGGCAGATACGTACGGTGACATCGCCCATTACAAGCTCGGACGGCAGCATGTTGTCTTCCTGAACAGTCCGGAGTACGTCCGCGAAGTCTTGGTCGTACAAAACGCGAACTTTGTGAAAGAGCGCACGGTCCAGCGGATGAAGATGCTGGTCGGTGAAGGACTCATCACCAGCGAAGATCCGTTTCACCGCAAACAGCGAATGCTGGCGCAGCCCGCGTTCTACCGGCAGCGCATTGCCGCTTACGCAGATGACATCGTGAACAAGGCCGCAGCTTTTCGCGATCGCTGGAGCGATGGCCGGCAGCTCGACATATCGCTGGAGATGATGCATCCGACGCTAGACGTCATAGCCAAGACACTCTTCGATAGCGACGTTGCCGCCGAGGTGG
>JAFAUE010000422.1 GCA_019243475.1 Acidobacteriota bacterium
TTGCTGGAGCACGCGAAAGCCGGAGGGGTAACCGCTGGCGGAGTCTATGAGTACCTGGCTTCTCTGGGCGATGCGGGAGCGCCGCCCGAACCTGCGCTATCCGACGAGCAGCGCGCTTCCATTCTGGGAACCTACATCTTCGGAGCCGGACCGACCGATCAGGTCGAAGTAAGCGTTCAGCAGGGCCGTCTGACCTGGACGCGCAAAGGCACCATCGGCCGCTGGATCATTCATCTGGGAGACCGCGTCTTCTACGCCTGCGGCGCCCCGTCCACTCGCATTCGCTTCGCGGATGAAAGCGGAGGGACGGTGATGACGGTCAGCGATCCTGACGTGGTTCTAGTAGCTAAATTGAAGGCGTGAGCTGCGTCCGCTCGCGGCATCGACTTGTAACGTAAAGCGGGTTTCTAAGTTCGCTGCACCGCGCCTGCTCGCTCTTCGGCTTCCTGCCGTTCCCGATGTGGTTCTCGAGGCGCGAGGGCCTGGCGCACCAGGGTCGCGCGTCCTTGCACTTCGTCCGCTTTCTTCAGCAGAGATTGCGAGCGAGCGGTGTCACCGTGCTCGGCAGCCTGCTGCGCCAAACCCTTCATGAGGATCACATGCTCTTCCAACGCTCGGATCGCGCTCCACAAGGTTTCTTCATTTTGTGTGGCAAATTCAGCGAGCAGCGACTCCATGGAGTAAGCGTGACCGGTATGACAGCGGAAGCGCGTGATCTTTCCTTCATTCAGTTGCAGCAGCACGCCGTGGCACTCCGGACAGGAATAGAGGGATGGCTGGCCCCATTTCAGCAAGCCGGTTTCCACCAGCTTCTCTTCCTTAGCTATCTTCACTTCGAGTTCCATTTCTTCTGACACAGGAACTTTCACCTCCTCGCCTGCCGGCGTATTGACGAGATGTGCAAGCCTTGGACCAATATCCTTCAAGGGCAGTATCTGATCAACTTCGACATGTTTTATCGCGTTCAAGGGCATGGACGGCGCAAAGGCATCGTCCGGGTGTTGGACGATTGCGAATCCACCACGCTCGCGTATCGCGCGCAGGCCGGCGGTTCCATCATCCAGCCAGCCCGTCAACACCACACCGATCACGCGTGGACCAAAAGAAACAGCAGCCGAGCGGAACAACGGATCAATCGCGGGCCGGAAACGGTTCTCGCGCGGGCCGCGGGTGACGCGGATATATCCTTCTTCGAGCAGTAAATGATGGTCTGGAGGAGCCACGTAAATGCGGCCGTTCTGGATGGGCTCCCAATCCTTCGCGTTGGACGCCGGCAGCGAGCCGGCGCGCTCCAGAATTTCGGGCACGATGCCCATCCCATAAGGGGAAACGTGCAGAGCGATGAAGACGGCCGCGTTTAAATCCTTGGGCAGTTGCGGAATCAGAATCTTCAACGCCTCAATGCCGCCTGCCGAGGCGCCGATCACGACAATGTCTTTCCTCGTCATCGGAAAGCGAGTTGCTCAAATGCCCGCACCTGAAACTCTAGCACTTTCCTGCGGTGCGCACTGGGCTTCCGCGAGTACTTTCAACATGGCGTAAATTACCGTGCTTGCCGAATTGAGAGTGGCGCACCGAGGATCTACTCCGACTGCAAAATTCATAAAAAACATCCAATACACGGGGAAACGCATAACATGGTTCCCGGCAATGGGGGCAGCCGGCGATGACGGAAGAAAACGAGAGCTCAGAGGTCCTGGAAACCAGCGATTCCCCGATCGGTGAAGTATCGAGTAAAGGCGAAAATACCGACCCCATGCTGGTAGCTATCGGAGCTTCAGCAGGCGGGGTTGAGGCACTTCAGGAATTATTCGGCGCCATGCCTGCCGAACCAGGTCTCACCTTTCTCGTAATGCTGCACACCGCGCCGGAGCCCGACGGGCGCCTATCCGAGGTAATTCAGAGGAAGACCTCGATCCCAGTCACAGCGCCGCGACGATCGGCGAAGCTCAGAATGAATCACATTTATTGCCTGCCCTGCGACAGAGAGCTGGAGCTTCTTCAAGGAGAAGTGCTCGTCACCGAGCGCAAATTCGACGTGGATCGCAGCGCCGCGATCGATCTGCTCTTCCGTTCCGTTGCGGGAATCTATAAAGAGCGCGCGATCAGCGTTCTTCTTAGCGGCACTGGAGCTGATGGCTCATTGGGAACCGGACGCATACGGGAAGAGGGCGGCGTAAATATTGTCCAGGACCCAGGCCAGGCACAGTACCCCTCAATGCCCCGGAGCGCGATCGAGCAAGGCTCGGTGGACTTCGTGCTGCCATTGGAGCAGATACCCAACAAACTAGTTTCGTTGCGGCAGAACGCCGAGCGCATTCAATTGCCTCCGGAAAAGGAGGCTACGCGGACTCTTTCCGAAAATGCGCTGATTGAAATCCTTGCGTTATTGCGCGCTCGCACCCGCCATGATTTTCTCGGCTACAAGCGGTCCACTGTGTTGCGGCGAATTGAGCGCCGCATGCAGATCACCGAATGCGAAGACCTCACCGAGTACCTGATGCATCTTCGTCAGCACCCGGAAGAGGTCCAAGGCCTGCTTCGCGATCTGCTGATTAGCGTCACCAGCTTCTTCCGCGATCCGCAGGCATTTCGGCAGCTTGAATCGGAAATAGTTCCGCGTCTTTTTGCGGAAATAAAGTCAGGCGGGCAAATTCGCGTGTGGGTCCCAGGCTGCGCCACCGGCGAGGAGGCTTATTCGCAGGCCATGATTCTGACCGAGTTCGCCGAGACCTTGAATCAGCCGCCCTCGCTGCAGATATTCGCAACCGACATCGACGAGTCGGCTTTGGCAGCCGGCCGCAGCGGACTTTACCCACACACCATTTCCGCCGATGTCTCGGAGCAGCGGCTGCGGCGATTTTTTTCCAATGATGGCGCGTCTTACCGCGTCAAGCGAGAGCTGCGTGAGCTTGTACTCTTCGCCCCGCAGAATCTGCTGCGAGATCCACCCTTTTCCAAGCTGAACCTGATCAGTTGCCGCAATCTGCTGATCTATATCGACCGCCTGACACAAGAGCGGGTTTTGCAGACTTTCCATTTTGCGCTGAAGCCCGGCGGTTATTTGTTCCTGGGCTCATCCGAGTCGGCTGAAGGTTTGGGGCCGGGATTCGTTACGATCGATAAGAAATCCCGCATCTATCAACGAGATAAGAGCGAAGCGCTGGTCAAGGTTCCTCCTTCTGCCGCCCCCGTCGGCTGGGCGCCCGTGCCTTTACCGCAATCGTCTTCTCCCGCCGCGCCTTCCCGCGGTGTGGTGCCTTCATTCTCCGAGCTGCACTACCGCATGCTGGAGGCCTTTGCCCCACCGAGCGTGCTCATCGACGAAAACTACGAGATCGTACACATCAGCGAACACGCTGGCCGTTATCTGCAGATGACGGGCGGCGAGCCTTCGCGCAACCTTTTGCGGATACTCCACCCAGACCTGCAACATGAACTGCGTTCACTCTTAATCGAAGGGTCGCAAGTGGGCCAGGCCTCGCGGCGCGTCTCCATCGCTATCGACGGCCAGGAAAGCCTGCTCGAGGTGAGCGTCCGAACTGTGACCGGCACGGCAGGTTTATCGGGCTTTGCTTTAGTCATGTTTCAAGAGGTCGAGCGGCGTGTCGTAACCGCTCCCATCAACAAAAACGGAGGAACTGAGACTGGTACTGAAGCGCTGCTTCTAAAAGTCGAGGAACAACTGCGGCAAACCCGCGATCAGCTTCGCGCCACAGTCGAAGAATATGAAACCTCAACCGAGGAGCTGAAAGCCTCGAACGAAGAATTGCAGGCCATGAACGAGGAGCTCCGTTCGGCTTCTGAAGAGCTGGAGACAGGAAAAGAAGAATTGCAGTCTCTCAATGAAGAGCTCAGCACCCTCAACACTGAGTTGAAAGAGAAAGTGGAGGAAGTCAGCCACGCAAACAGCGACTTGCAGAACTTAATGGCTTCCACTCGTATCGCAACGTTGTTCGTCGATCGGTCGCTGCGGGTTAAACGCTACACGCCGAGCCTGCAGGAGATCTTCAATATCATTCCTACCGACATTGGCCGGCCACTCACTCACGTTACTCATAATTTAGCGTCCGACAATCTCGCTGCCGATGCCGAGAAGGTACTCGAAGATCTTCAGACCTTGGAGCGCGAAGTCGTTACCAAAGACGGTCGCTGGTACATTCTGCGTTCACTGCCCTACCGCACTACCGACCACAAAATCACTGGCGTCGTAATCACTTTCACCGACATCCAGGAGCGGAAGAACACCGAAGAGATACTTCGGGCAAAGGAAGAGCGTTTGCGCTTGCTCGTCGACAGCTCGCGGGATTACGCCATCATGACGCTAGATTCGCAGGGAAAGTTTGTCACTTGGAATCCCGCGTCGGAAAGCATGTTCGGATACTCTGCCGTAGAGGTCATCGGACAGCCGTTTCGTATGATCTTCACCGAAGAAGACAAGGCTGCCGGCCAGGACCAAAAGGAATTGAGCACCGCTGAGCGGAACGGCAAAGCCGTGGATGAAAGGTGGCATGTTCGCAAAGACGGCACTCGCCTGTATCTCAGCGGCGTGATGGTGCGCATCGATGACAGCTCGGGAAAAGGCTTTGCAAAAATTGCGCGCGATCTTACAGAAGAGCATCGCGCCAAAACCGAGCTTGCCCGGGCCAAAGATGAGCTTGAAGTTCGCGTTCGTGAGCGCACCGAGGAGCTCGCCACAGCCAATGCGCAGTTGCGCCAGGAAATCGTTGAACATACCCGTCTGGAGCAAAGGCGGCTGGAACTGGTGCGACGCCTTGTCGGCACGCAGGAAGAGGAACGTAGAAGGATCTCCCGTGAGTTGCACGATCAACTGGGCCAGTTATTGACCGGATTGCGACTGCGTCTGGAACGCTTACAAAAGGAAGCCGGCTCTGACGTTGCGACCAAGACGGTGGAAGAACTTCTCGAAAGCGCCCGGCAGCTGGAAGCCGAGATCGACTACCTGGCGTGGGAGCTGCGGCCGTCGATGCTGGACGATTTGGGTTTGCAGGCCACACTGGAGAATTACGCGCGGGAGTGGAGCGAGCACTCCGGGGTCAAGACAACGTTTCATTCGCAGCGCTTTGGAAGTCGCCGATTGAGCCCTCTCCTCGAAACCAATCTCTACCGGATCGCACAGGAGGCACTGAACAACGTTGCCAAACACTCCCAGGCCGCGAAGGTTGAAATCATTTTGGAACCTCGCGAGAATGATGTTGTTCTTATCGTCGAGGACGATGGGCGCGGCTTTGTGGACGACGGCAAATCCGAAACCGCAGGCCGCAAGCTTGGACTCGCCGGCCTTCACGAACGTGCCGCGCTGATGAATGGAACCATCGAGATTGAATCAAGCGAGGGAAAAGGAACTACTGTTTTCGTGCGGATTCCTATGCAGGCGGGGGGGGCGGACTAGCAGCCAATGACTAAACTCGCTGTGTTTCTCGCCGATGATCACCCTATCGTCCGCGACGGCCTCAAGGCGCTTATAGACTCTCAGCCCGACATGCGCTGCGTTGGACATGCCGCCGATGGCAGGTCCGCCGTCGCCGGCGTTCAGAAAATGCTGCCTGACGTTGTGGTCCTCGACGTCTCCATGCCCGGCCTAAACGGACTGCAGGCTACGGAGCAAATCGTCAAGTCTTGCCCGAAATCCAAAGTACTTTCCTTCACGCGTCATATCGAAGACAGCTATGTGCAGCAATTGTTGAAGGTCGGGGCCGCGGGCTACGTCCTGAAACAAAGCTCTTCGGCCGTTCTTCTTACCGCCATCCGGACTGTGGCTGCCGGTCAGAGCTATCTTGACCCTGCGGTCACTGCGAAAGTGGTTGGCGGATATGTAGCAAAATCGGCGGCGCGCGGAGCTGCCCGGCCGCCGCAACCGACTGAACGAGAACAAGAGGTGCTGCGCCTGATAGCGCTCGGCTACAGCAACAAAGAGATAGCGGCGCGATTGGACCTCAGCGTCAAAACCATCGAGATCCACAAAGCCAATGCCATGCGCAAGCTGAACATGCGCGGACGCATCGACATCGTGAACTTTGCCGTCCTGCAGGGCTGGCTCGACAAAGAGTAGGCAATACGAAGGGGTGTGCTCGCTTTGCCGCTCGTCCTCTAACCTGATGCTCTCGAACCCGATAACTGTCGTCCTGAGGCCTGCGGTTGGCCGAAGGATCTCAGGGGATGCGCTGGTAACTATGCGGCTGGTGCGTCTCCTACGATTAATCCAGTTTTGGTGGAAGATTCGCGGCCAGCGTTTAAGAAAGAAATATTCTTGAGGTCCTTCCTCCCGCGCTCCGCTTGGTAGCTCGTCGTCAGGATGACAGTTTTTTCCTTTACGGTGATGTTGGGGTGTCGCCGCCGGTAAATCCCATCGCAAAACACCGCATAGCCGCAGCCGGAAAAATCGAGCGTGGTTCACGCAGATAGCTTCAGAAAAAAGACCGGACGCACACTAACGCAGCGCCGAAGGCCCTGCTCTACCTCACAAAACGCCCTTTTTCTCAAACTCTGACGTTAGGGAAAATCCCTATCGCGCGACCCATCTTCCCAATAGTCCCACTTTAGTCGCAGATGAGATATTCACTTCAGTCGCGACAGTCCGAAGGAGTCGACTGCTCGCCACCAATGATCACCTGCAGAAATGGGCTTAAGCAAACTGCCGATGAATGTTACTAAGCGGTTCGTTAGCGACCGCGAGCTATGGGACATTTTGCCTGAATCTCTGCTGCAAAGCGCGTATTCAAAAGGCGATGACGTGCAACAAGTATTTCCAAAAGCGGAAATAGTTGCCCTTCTTGTGGGCGAAGATCCAGTGGTGCTCGAGACCCGCAGCATGGTATTGCGCAGCGTTGGATATGCCGTAGTCTCCTGCCTTTCCACGGCGACAGCCTTCGGCATTTTTGTTGACGGAGATTTTGACGTGGTGATTTTGTGCCACTCGATTCCCGCAACGGAACGGACGGCCCTGGCACGAGCCGTCCACGGGTATAGCCCGGGCACGCCGGTGGCGTTGGTATCGGCCGGTTATCCCGCACAGGATTCGTCTGTGGACGCAGTGATCGAAAACGAACCTAAACAATTGCTGCAGGAACTTCCCAAACTGCTGCACATCAACCACCCGCTCTAGTCTGGAGCCCAGGAGTTCAAATGTTGAG
>JAFAUE010000505.1 GCA_019243475.1 Acidobacteriota bacterium
ATGAAAAATTCAAATCTGCGTAGCAGGGAAACGCCTGCCAGAATGAACGCCAGGCGCAGCACCAGCGCCCCTACGACTCACAACAGCAGCACTTTGTGCTGGCAGTTCGAAGGCACGCGGAAGTAGCGGAAGAGTATGAGAAATACAAAGAGGTTGTCGACGCTAAGCGACTCCTCCACCACGTAACCGGTCACAAATTGCAGAGCGAGCTGCCTGCCGTGCCATAGAAAGACCAGGCCCGCGAATGCTGCGGCCAGCAGCACCCAAAATGCAGTCCAGCCAACAGCAGCTCTGAAGCCCAGTACCGCCCAGCGCCGGTGTAGTCCCAAATCGAGCGCGAGCATCGCCAGGACAAACAGGTTGAAGCCGATCCAGAACGCCAGGGTGTGAGCCATCGGAGAGTAAGCAGTGTACAGGGAGAGGACTTCTCCATTTCTCCACTCCGATTTAAGTGGTTGAAGCGCGAGTACGCGATTCCAAAATTAGGAAATTACACAATTACGAAATCCGTTTTCGGCCATCCCGACACTCAGGGCTTGCAACAGTTCTATTTACGGCCGTTCTGGCCGGAGGTGTCACCATGCGTTCGCGAGCGCAGATCGCTTCTCATCCGATTCATCCGATGTTGATCGTCCTGCCGTTGGGCTTGTTCCTCGGCAGTTGGATCTTCGACCTCACCGGCAAAGCGACGAACAACGAGCTGCTCTGGGCTGCGAGCTATTACTGCGGCATCGCCGGAATCGTTGGAGGCTTCTGCGCGGCAATCCCGGGCGTGATGGACTGGATCGGGGTTGTGCCACCGCGATCGAGCGCAAAGAAGCGCGGTCTCCTGCACGGCGGACTTAATACGCTCGTCCTCATTGTTTTCATCATCATTGCAGCGCGGCGATCCAGCGCGATTGCGGAACCCGGCGCCTTCGAATTAGGACTTATGACTTTGGCGATCGCGACACTCGTCATCAGCGGTTGGCTGGGTGGAACGCTCTCTTATCGCAACCAGATAGGCGTGGATCATCGCTACGCGAACGCCGGTACATGGAAAGAGCGCAGTTTGGAAAGCTGGGCGCGTCCGGCGTGCAATCAGAGTGAACTCAGCGAAGGTCAGATGATGTTGGTGCGAGTGGCCGACGAACGAGTGGTTGTAGGCCGGTGTCCCGAAGGCATTATTGCCTTCAGCGACCATTGCACACACAAAGGTGGCCCGCTCTCCGACGGTGCACTGGTGGGCTGCACAGTCCAATGTCCCTGGCACGGCTCACAGTTCGACGTCCACACTGGGCGGGTAGTGGCCGGGCCGGCCAAGAACAAGATCGATATCTACACGACAGAGATTCGCGGCGGAGAGGTGTACGTGAAGCCTCAGCGCGACCAGGCTCCCAAAGCGGCGTAAGCCGAAGGCGCGAAAACTCAGCGATCAGATTTGGCCGCCAATTTCGCCTAGTGCGGCCACAGCCACCCAAATGTGCCGGCGGTGAGCAAGCCGTAAATCAGTCCGTCGAGTACGTGCTTGGTGGTGTTGCCTCCAGGCTGTCCTCCCCAGATGTAGTTGCCGATCTGGGCCAGTCCGTAGGTCATGAACGCCGCTGTACCGGCAACGCGAAATACCTGGAGATAATGCGTACCCGGCGGCAGTGTCCGCCCAGTGAGATACGCCACGAAAAAGCTGACCACCAGACAGTAGACAAACCACCTTCCCAAATACAGGCCCATGTTCATTTGTCCATTGGGAAGAACAGTGAGGATGCCCACCGGCCCTTGGCGGAACTTTGCCTGCACCTCAGGCTTCTTGTGCTCTTCGAATCCACATACGTAGGGGAACATGTACACGCCGCGCGTGACGCCCGCATCTCGAAGGGAGATCAGTACCGATTCCTCTTTTTGAATCTGACGATAATCACTGCGGTGATAACGCAACACCATGTGCAGGATCGAACTGCCGACAAACACGATCACCGCAGCAAGGACAATCGGAAGCCAAAGCGCAGTAAGCGGAACCATGGCAGGGCATGCCTCCTGTTGTTTTTTTGTGTGCAGAAATGTACAGGAATATGTTGCTGGCGTGCTGCTTTTTTTGCGCCAAATTACTTCGTCCGTCAAAAACTGAGTTCATGACGAAACTACGTTGCCGGGCATCCCACCTCTAGAATCGTTTCATGCCAAATGATGACTTCTATCGCGGTCTGCTCAGGCAGGCGGTTGCGGAGGCGAAACAAGGGCTAGCTGAAGGCGGGCTGCCCATCGGCTCAGTACTGGCCGATGCTTCCGGAATGATCGTTGCCCGAGGACACAACCTGCGCGTCCAGCGAGGCGATCCGACGGCTCATGCTGAGGTGGTTTGCATTCGCAATGCAGGCCGTCGCCGCGATTGGCACACGCTGATCCTCGTCAGTACGTTGAGTCCTTGCGTTATGTGCACCGGTACAGCACTGCTGTTTCGCGTGCCCACAGTGGTGATCGGTGAAAACAAAAATTTCTTAGGCGCCGAAGACCTGTTTCGCCAGGCTGGAGTCAAGCTCCTCAATCTTAACGACGCGGCGTGCATTGAGATGATGGGTAAATTCATCGCCGAGCACCCCGATTTGTGGAATGAAGATATCGGCGTGCCAGAAGTGTAGGGAGCACTGTTACGGCAGACGGCATGCCGCCGTCAGCGTCACCCCGCTCCTTCCCGAGGCTTCGTCTTCTTTTTCCGGTGCCAAAAGCCAACCACCTACGTCCAACGAGCGTTACCCTAGCTTTCGGGAGCTGATTTCATGCGGAACCTGAGACTTGCTTTACGCCAACTGCGGAAGACGCCGGCATTTGCCATCACCGTCGTCCTCACACTGGCCTTGGGGATTGGCGCCAACACGGCCATCTTCACACTTGTGCAGGCGGTGTTGTTGCGATCGCTGCCGGTGGCGAATCCGGCGAGTCTTTACCGCATTGGCGACACCGATGACTGCTGCGTCAATGGAGGTTTTGAAAGTGATAACGGAGATTTCGATCTGTTCTCCTACGATCTATATCTTCATTTGAAGCAAGCGGCGCCGGAATTCGAGGAACTCGCGGCCTTCCAGGCAGGATTCGCCTACAACCCGCTGAGCGTTCGTCGTGCTTCTGAGCCTGCAAAAACGGCGCGCGGCGAGTTCGTGACCGGTAATTATTTTTCTACCTTCGGAATCCAGCCATTCCTTGGCCGCATGGTCCTTCCTTCGGACGACACTCCCGGCGCGGCGGCGGTTGCGGTGCTGAGCTATCAGTCCTGGCAAAACGACTACGCGGGTGATCCGGCAATTGTGGGTTCCACCTTCTTCATCCAGGCCCGTCCAATGACGATTGTCGGCATCGCTCCGCCGGGATTCTTCGGCGATCGCGTGGACAGCAATCCCCCGGAGCTCTGGATGCCGCTCGCGGACGAGCCGGTAATCAATGGCGAGAACTCAATCCTTCATCACCCTGAATCCAATTGGCTGTATGCCATTGGACGCTTGAAGCCAAGCGTAAACGTCGCAGGACTGCAATCAAAGTTGTCGGCAAGCTTACGCCAGTGGATGCAGACGCAACCTACTTACGTAGAGAATGG
>JAFAUE010000340.1 GCA_019243475.1 Acidobacteriota bacterium
ACAGGACAAAAGTGCGTGCAGCTTTCGGCTTGGCAAGGTTGAAGCAGGCAGCGTGAAAAGAGGCGGTCGGCAATCGGCTGTCGGCATTCGGCCGATGGCGACCATCGCTGACACAGGCCACAGCGCTCACGTGCCGAATGCTGATAGCTGATTGCCGCGGCCTCAGATCAACAGCAGTCCCGGTCCGCCGCTCGACTTTGTGTCCGAACTGTTTTTCTTTGGTGACTTAGCTGTCGACTTGCTGCCTGCCTTCGCGGTCAACGCGTCGTTCACTGCCTTGGCCATGGTCAGGTGATCGTCGAGAGTCGGATAGTTGCGCTTGGCATAGTCGCGCAGGTCTCCATTGGAAGCTGTGCGATTGGCTTCTTTCTTGAACTCGGCAACGTCCTTAGTATGATCCTGCACCATGAGCCTCATGTAAGCACGATCGAAGGCAGCTCCATTCAGCTTTGAAAGCCGAGTCTGCTCTGCTTTCTGTTGCACATTGACATCCTGAGGCAGTGTCAAATTGTTCTTGGACGCGACGCCTTCAAGGTCCTGCTCCGCTTTGCTGTGATCGTCAACCATATGTTGTCCGAACTTCTTCACGTCGTCGCTTTGGCCATTCTGTAGGGCCAGTTTGCCCAGAGCGACTTCCGCCATATTGCCTTGGGCAGCTTTGGTTGCGAACTGCGCGTCGGGATTGCCGCCTTTTTTTGCCGCGGCAGACTTGGATTGCTGATTGCTGCTTTGAGCAAAAGCCGCGAAACTTAGGGAGAGAAACAGTACCAGGAACTTCTGCATAATTGCCTCGGTCACTTTCCTATAGGGAACTCAGTCTGTTAGAGGCAGGCGGAAATAACGTGGTTTTCCCGTGTGGTCGGAAAGCAGTGCTGCGGAAGCCGAGGCGCTTGCCGGCTCTCTAAAAAATGGCTCGCTGCTGAATTTCCTTTTTGCTCGCTAAAGAAAACCGAGGTTCCGGCGGCGCCTCCTGCAAAATTTGTTTCGAGAGATAGTCGCCGATTGCCGGACCATGTTTGTAGCCGTGTCCTGAACCTCCACCAGCGAGCCATACGTTGTTCCACTCTGGATGCCGATCGAGCAGAAAGTCGCCGTTCCAGGTGTTTTCGTACTGGCAAATCCGAGTTTCGAGTACGGGCGCGTCTTTCAGTGCAGGAAGTCGGCGGCGCAGGTAGTTTCTCGCCTGGAGTTCCTCTGCCTGGCTGACCAGCCTGTTTTCCGAATCGGGATCTACGGGCGGTCCATGTAAATCATTAGCCAGCTTGATGCCACGATTCTCGATGTCGGGCATTCCATACATGTCATCGCAGCGATGCAGCCATGTGGGCATTCGCGGAACTTGAAATTCGGCATGGCCGGCTGGAGTCCCAAAATAGAACACCGCCTGGCGGGTAGGAAAAAGCCGGGTTGAAAGCAGCTCGGGGAACAGTTTGTTCAGCCATGCGCCGCAAGCGAAGATGTATGCGCCTGCGCTGAGCGTTTCGCCGTGCGCGGTTTTGAATTCAGAGAAGGCTCTGGAAGCCGGTGGCGAGATGGCATCGATGCGATATTGAACGCCCTGCCGAACCGCATCGTCGAGGACGGCCACCACGCTTCGGCGCGCCATGAGGATTCCGCTGTTTGGCTCGAAGATGCCAAACTTCACATCATCGAGGCTGAATTGCGGAAAGCGCTCGGCTATCTGACGCTCTGATATCACTTCGTGCTCGACGCCTTCTTCGGATAGAACGCCAACGCTCTGTTTTGCCGAAACGTCGCCGTCCGCGGCAAGCCAGAGCATGCCGGTATTGACAAAGAGCGAGACGCCGACTCTCGCAAACAACTCCTGCCACAGTCGCAAAGAGTGGGCTGCCCAGCGGGTATACAACGCGTCGGCGCCATACGCCATGCGAATCACACGAGATTCGTCCCCTGAACTCGACCGGCTATTCCCCGCGCCGTAGGCATCGACGAGCGTCACCGTGTACTTGCGTTGCCGCAGGAACCAGGCGATCCAGACACCGAAAACTCCGCCGCCCACCACAACGAAATCGGAAGTGTGGCTCAAGTCCGCTCGCTCCGGTGCGCAAGCGGCAGCAGCAATTTGGCCGTTACAAGATCTTCCAAAGCGATTCCGACGCTCTTGAACATGGTGATGTCGCTCGGATGGAGACGTCCTGGCTTTATGCCGGCGGTGAGTTCGTGCAGGTCCGCACAGATGTGCTCACGCGCGATTTCGCCGGAGCGCAAAGGCACAACAATGTCACCGGCTTCTTCGAGAGCGGCCGGGTATGAATCTACGAAGAGTCGCGCGGCTTTTATGGCGGCGGAATCAATTTCTCGCGCGTGCGGTTGATACGTGCCGATCAGGTTCACATGCGTTCCCGGCCGCAGCCATTCTCCGGGAAACAGCGGCTCTTCGGAACTCGTGCAGGTGCAGATCACATGGCTCGAGGCAACGCAGTTCGCTGCGTCCGTAGCGTAAATGTCGGCTTTGTAGCTGCCAGCAATGCGTTGTGCGAAGGCTTCGGCCTTTGCCCCACTTGTACCCACGAGGAGGACCTTCTGAAAATTTCTGACGCGAGGCAGCACACAAATGTGCGCTTCTGCCTGTCGGCCTGTTCCGAAGATGCCCAACACGTTTGCATCCTTGCGTGCCAGCAGATCTGTGGCGACCGCGGATGTGGCAGCCGTCCGAAGATCGGTAAGGTGATTGGCATCGAGGACCGCAAGGGTCTCGCCGGAGCCGGAATCGAGCAATACATAAGAAGCCTGGACGCGCCCGGCGGCGCGATTTGACTTGGATACGCTCACTATCTTTACGCCGCAAATTGGATCGCCGGCGATGCCGCAAGGCATGATTAGAACGGCACCGTCGCCGGTATCAAGCCGGGAACGCAGCGGCATCTGGACATCCGCAAAGCCTCGAGTAAATGCGCCGCGAATCGCATCGATCACGGCGTCCGGATCCAGAGAGCTCCTCAGCTCGTCATCGGTAAAGAATTTCATGAGCGCTGTGCTGCTTGTGCGGTGAGAATAACGCAGCGCGTGAGAGTCTCGCGCATGGTGAATTTGGTCAGAAAACCAAAAGCCGCAAGCCGTCAAAAACAATCGCGGCCTGCATCCTTGCGAATGCAGGCCGTGATGATGTGGTGAGATGTCCCAACGAGCTAACCTATTCCGTTTCCGAAACCGGTCGCCCAAGTACATGCCGGTGAATGAGTCATGCTTCGCGCCCCCTTCCGTTGCCGGAAGCTTTACGCCTGATCTCCCCTTGCGGTTCGATCCTGCGAGTGCTCGAAACGTGAAGCCTGCTGCCTGAATTTAGCAAGCCGTCCACCGTTTGCCGCTCTTTGTTACCCCTCACCCTCTCGGGTTTGAGATAGGGCCGCAGGTATCTGAAAGCTTGCGCTGCCAGTTCTGCGGTCTCTAGGCCGACTGGCCAGTTCTGCGGCTTGCGCCGCCGAACGGCTGTCAGTCTTTCAGGCCATCCGGACTGCACGCCCGGCTTGCGACGGACGAACATCACAGTTGGTCTTTTGCCAATTGCCGTCGTGACTTGCGCCACGCTGTTTAGGTGAATCGGGCTTCTGCCTGCACAATCTCCGCAAGCGACTCGCGCCGCCTGGTTCGTTATGCCGGACTTGCTAATAGCTCCGTCCCTGAATTCCCATTTCCGGACGAGCCGGATATGGTTCTGGCGGAACTATCGAATCAGCTGCACGGTCTTCCCATCTCCGGGATGACTGCGCTCGACTGACAACCACCAAACCCGCTGTGGCTTGCGCCATGCGCTGGATTGCGGTTTAGCTGCCGTTACCGGCAGAGCGCTTTCGCATTCTGCCCGAACAGCCCGGCCTTTCGGCCTGCCATTCGCGTACTCCATTGCTGGAGTACCTGATCGCCACAGTCACTGTTTCCAGCACTACTGCGACTGGCCTCTGGCTTACGCCGTTGGCTCCGGCAACCTGGCTACGCTCGGAAACTCGATTGTGCTTTCGCACTCTCAACTCTCCGCACACAGTGCTGATCTCTTCTGCCTGCAGAATCTTCAGAATCGCTTGGGTTGCCCCTTGCGTTTCCGGCATGAACAAAAGCTTTCGCTCGTACTCACGCTCGCGAAACCGACCGAACTTACAAGCTTTCGCCTGTTTGTTCTTCACAGGACCACACCGTGAGGCATCGTCCCATGTTCGGTTCACCGGATCTTTCGGATATCGTCAGCTTGCGCCTTCGAAGTTCCTATCGCCTAGCTTCAATCTTTTGAATTGAAACTCCGGCGCAAATCCATTGGCTTCCGGAATCCTGCGGTTATTCGCCACCTGATTCCTTGCACCCATCAGAAGCTTTGCAGCTGCCGACGTTTGCTGGCCCGTCTGCATCTTCGATCTCAGCAATCGATCACATGCAACTTTCGTTGCCTGCAACCGACCCTTGTTCGGTTAAAACTCTCGGCCCAGTCGCGCGTCGGATGCAATCTTGCGATCACTTCCTACTCGACCAAACTGCGGGTTCCAACCGCTGTTTCCGGCTTTGATGTTCTCGCGAACATCTCTGCCTGAAACTCAGGCTCGAGCGATTCAAGGACATCTCACGCTCGCGTGGGAGTGAATTTACTCTTTTCAGAAATAGGCGCAAGGGAAATAACCGGCGATTCTGTGAGTTTCCTGTTCAAAACCAGTACACGTTGTGGAGTCGGGTGGAAAAGCAGCAGCCGTGGCCCCGGATGCACACTTTCTAGTGCAGCAATGTCTGCTTTTCCGCATGAATTCTGGTGCAGCAAAAAGCAAAAAATCATGCGACAGGCACAGGATTTTCGTCGAGCAATCGGCCCTGAGCAGCCAGCGCTGCGCAAGATTTTCAGCAGAGAGGCACGCGGCTTGGCTGACCGCTGATTGCTGACCGCTGATTGCCCCTCTTGTACGCTTTTCCGAACAAACGCAGGTTTTCGTCCAACTGTCCGCGCTGAGCGCAATGATGAATTCTTGTCGAAATTTTGCTCTGCAGCTTGCAGAGCGTCAGGAGCGGAATTGGCGCGGCGGCCCGCAGTGCTCATTGTGGACTTTGACGAACCCAGCCGGGCACTGTGCGCGCGCGTGGCTGCGACTCTGGAATGCGATGTCCTGTTCGCGGCCGACCAGCGCCAGGCGATGCTTACACTCGAGTCCGAGCGCGTCGGCGTAGTGGTAATCGACGCGGCAACGATTCCCGACAGTCTCGACTTGCTCGCGGCCATTAAGAAACATTCGGCGCGAAGTGAAGTCATCATTGTGGAAGAGCGTTGCTCGATCGCCAAGGTGATCGCCGCAGTGAAGGCTGGGGCCTCGGACTATCTTGAGAAGCCTTATCGAGAGGCTGACCTGGAGCGGGCCATACAGAGTTCCCTCAATCGGTATGAGAACTTCCGAGCAACCGTGATCCCGCTGGAGGATTTGGAGCGGCGGGCCATTGAAGAGGCGTTAGCTCAGGCCAGCGGCAACAAACTCGAAGCGGCGAGGTTACTCTCCATCGGCAAAACAACCCTTTATCGCAAGCTGCGCGAGTACGGCGGCGAAGGCGAGGCAGCGGATTCGGAAGCGGCTGAATAGGCATATTTACTAATCCATCTGCTATTTGCGCTGCATGTACATTCATAAGGATGCTGCGCCTTTCTGTTTTGCGACTGTCATCCGTAGTTGTTCTCGCAATCGTTTGCGCCGGCCCATTGCTCGCGAGGAATGCCCGTAAACTGTCTCTGCGTGACCTCGACGGAAACAAGACACGCGTCAGCGAATATCACGGCAGAGTGGTTGTGCTCAACTTCTGGGCAACGTGGTGCGGGCCATGCAAAGAAGAGCTTCCCAGATTGGGACAATTGTCGGACAGCTACAAGGCGCAGAATGTCGCCTTCATCCTCGCCTCCATCGATGACCAGAAAAAGCTTTCGACCGTGCGCGAGTTCGTCACGCAGCAGCAGATTTCGCTGCCAGTCTGGGTGGGAGGATCCAGCGAGCTACTGGAAGACCTTTCCGGCACCAACATTGTTCCCGCAACTTTGATTCTTGATGGCAACGGGGAGATCGTGCGTGCCATCAACGGCGAGGCGCGCGTGGAAGACGTGCAGGAAGCCGTCGATTGGCTGCTGAACGGCAGACAGGGACGTGCGCCGGCTGCCCGAGTAAAGCGCTACTGATTCATCGCTTTAAAGCTGGATGAAACCGCAGAGGCGACAGAGGGCGAAAGAGAAGATCGCGGCGAACTCATTGTCTTTAGAGCAAAAAAATCCCGCCTTTGCAGGCGGGCTCGATAGGGTGACTTCACTCTACGATCCTTCGAGCCGGGGAACCATAGTCTTTTTGTAGTATCGTTCTCACTATCTAAAACCACTACATACATGTGACCCGCGCAAAGTGTGTGCGCGAACCTATCTCCTCGCGAGGTGAAAAATGAAGCAAGCCTTGAGAATTGCAGCGGTGTCGCTGATCCTGAGTCTTAGCCTGTCGGCGCAGTCCACGAATGTTGTCATTGTCGCTGAACAGCGGCTGAAGCAGCTTCTGCCTGCGACTGTCTTCATCGACGGCGAAAATGTTCCCACGCAGGAGCGCAATGCTGCCATGGCGCAGCTACCCAACGGAAAGCTGGTGCTCGCCAGTCTCATCGACACAGCCGGCTACAGCTCGGCATATCAGGAGAAGTACAGCGGCGTGCTGCTGGCTCAGACGGCGTTCACGCTGGGCGGCAAGACGCTCGACGCGGGCGCCTATGCGATTGGCCGCAGTAAGAGCGGAGACGATGTCACTCTCCATGTCTATAACCTTGGCGGCGAGCAGCTGGCGGAACTGAAGACTGAGAAGCAGGAAAATCTGCGGCCGGTAA
>JAFAUE010000360.1 GCA_019243475.1 Acidobacteriota bacterium
CGCCGTCGTAGTTGTACTCGCCGAGGACGACATAGTCCACGTCCATCTGTTCCGCAATCCGCAGGAGCGTTGCCCGGGATAGCTGCGCAGTGGCCGGAATGCCCACGCGATCGAACGCATACAGCCGATCTTCGCGGCTGATTACGAATACCGATGGCGATTGAATCTGCTGTCCCATAACTTCGGGAAAGGCTTCGCCAATCCACTCGAGGCCAGGAGCTTTGGAGCCATTGTGAAATGGCAGAATGAGAATGATCTTATTGCCGGCCCGCTCGGATTCACTCTGGACAGGCAAGCCGCTGGTTTGAAATGCGGTTGCAGAAAAAGCCGATAAGGTGCTCAGAACAAGCGAAATGCAGAGCCGGATCAAGGTACTTTGAATTATAGCTCCGCATTTTGCGGGATCAGCTGGCCTTGCGCCGTGGAGGGCTCAGGGCACGATGGTGAAAACTCATGCTGGAAACCTTGACACCAAGAGTGCCGGAAGTCCGCGCAGCCTCGATCTCCGCAATGCGTACCGCGTTCCGTAGATGTTCGGAACACAAATCCATTTTGAGCATCGAGCCATCCGACAATCGAAAAGTCGCGCCGTAGCAAGCCGGCTCTCGGCAAGGAGAAAACTCGCGAAAATCTCCTTTGCTGACGCGACATTCTGTCAATCTTCTTCGCAATGCTCTAGGTTGGGTGTCCTAGAAAGGGATTCATGTCATGTCGCACGTGTTGCATAACTTGACATGAAGCGTCGGATGTTGACAGCGGTGCTCGGCGGACCGGAATGGAGCGGGAGACGGGGATCGAACCCGCAACCAACGGCTTGGGAAGCCGCTACTCTACCATTGAGCTACTCCCGCTCGTGCTGCAGGCTCTGCGGATAGGGGAAGAATATCAGAAAGACGCTAGACTACGTCCTTGAGCTCGCACGGTGAGACGATTGGTCTCTTTGTGAGACACCGGTTGAGCCAGGATGTCGCTTTTCCAGCCGGTTCTGCTGCCTTGGGCCAGCATTTTCAATACGCCCCAGCCCCTCCCGTGGCATTTAGATTGCAACAACCAAGCGGTACTCCTCTGACCTGAAAACAATGGCTTCCGCTGATTCCCAATTCAGGAATACCGCTAAGGTAAGTTCCTTATTTCTCATTTGGTTGGGAATAGCCGCATTGGCTGTGGCGATGCTGGAGCTGGGCTGGTTCAAATCGGGCGCGGGAGCAGAATTTTGCGTTCCCGGTACGACGGCTCTGTGTTGGATCATTTTGGGATATGGAATTCGGTCGCTGCTCCGAACTCGCCTCGGAGGCACCGCCAGAGCCGCGCACGTTGCCTTTGCAACCCTGAGTTCGCTTACCGGAGCTGCAGTTTTCGCTCTTGGCGAGCGACTTGCGAAACCTGAACTTGAGTGGCCCATCCTGGGAACGCAGTCGCAAATATCGGGAATCTACGTGTTTGTTGCTGGCTTGGCCGTCGTTCTTCTGATTTCACGAGGGGCAACAAGAATGGGCCGAACAGTTGCGGCAGCACTCTTGATCGCCTGTTCTTTCCTCCTCGTGAGTTTGTCCTACGGCGCTACGGCCTTGTATGCGCACTCGAGGTTGGGCTCAATGTCGCTGCTGGAGACATTGGGGTTCATGTTCGTCTCTGTGGGATTGTTCGCGGCCAAACCCTCACCCACTCTAGCGTCTCTACTCAGAAGCAAGCGTGCATCGGGCTGGCTTACGCGCATGCTGCTGAGCGCGGCCGTGCTTGTGCCGTTTCTTCTTGGCCTGATCGCGCTCCACATAGGCGCATTTAATCAGCAGTCGAGAGCCATCGCTGCCGTCTTCGTTGTAATCCAAATGGTGGTTTTTGTCGTCGTCACCTGCACGACGATGTCGCGGCTCGCCCAGTCTGAAGAGGAAGATGAAGCCACTCGACAAGCCCTCGTAGCGTCAGAACGAATGCTGCAGGAATCACAAAAGATTGAAGCTATCGGAGTGCTCGCGGGTGGGTTGGCGCATGATTTCAACAATCTGCTTAACGTTATCTCCGGATACAGCGAACTCCTCTTGCACGACTCTTCGCTTGGGCAAATGCAGCGTTCCAAGGTGGAAAAAATCGCCAAAGCAGGTCAGACGGCTGCCGGCCTCACGCGCCAATTGCTGGCCTTCAGCCGCAAGCAAGTACTGCAGCCCCAAGCACTCGATTTAAATAAGATCATTAGCAGCAAAGACAGCTATCTGCACCGCTTCATCAAGGAGAATATCGACTTTTCCACGTCGCTTGATCCTGCCTTGATGGCCACCCTCATCGATCCTACGCAGCTCGAACAGATTCTGTTGAACCTGGTGATCAATGCCTGCGACGCCATGCCCGAAGGCGGACGTCTGAACATCACCACGACGAACGTGGTTCTCGAGGAGCTTGCGGCAGCGGAGAATAGCGTCAAACCGGGTGCTTTCGTGCGCCTAACCATGTCCGACACCGGAGTCGGAATGGACGAAAATACGCGAACACGAATTTTTGAGCCGTTCTTTACCACAAAAGTCGTGGGCAAAGGTACCGGCCTCGGACTCGCGACCGTTTATGGCATCGTTAAGCAAAGCGGCGGGTTTATAAAGGTCGATAGCAAGGTTGGGCGCGGCACCACGTTCCTCGTCTTTCTGCCTGCCACGCGATCTCCGCTGAGCGGAGACCAACAGGCGACGGCGACACCCCATGCCTCAGGCAGCGCTACGATTCTTCTGGTCGAGGATTCTGAACTTCTACGCGAACTTGTGTTCGAGACGCTTGAATCCATGGGGTACACCGTGCTCATGGCTCGCGACGGCCGCGAGGCACTGCGACTATGCACTCAGTTCTCGGGCACGATCGACCTGGTGCTTTCTGACGTTGTGATGCCCAAGATGAACGGTCCCGAAGTAGTTAAGAAAGTGAAGGAAATTCGTCCCGAAATCGCTGCAATCTTCATGTCCGGGTATGCTGATGAAGCGATCATTCGCCGCGGACAAGCCCATTCTGGAGCATCGTTCCTGCAGAAGCCGTTCACCTCCTCCGATCTGCGCGACAAGGTTCGAGAGGTTCTCGTGCAGGCACAGGAAAAGCGAAGTGTACGTGAACGTCTGAACGCAGCCATGCTGGGGCGAGTTAAATCACTGGAAGTGCAAGATTTAGATTAGCCCCGCTCGTCTTTGCCTCAGGTACATGTCCTGTCGTACGAATCCGCGTATTGGCCTTAAGTAACCGTCCCAGTTCGGGAATCTCTGACATTTGCCCCAGCCGTGATGCATCTTAATAATTGCACCACGCTGAGCGAATAACATGAATTCTGGTCGTATCCTCTGCGTAGATGACGATTGCCGCATCAATGAGCTGAACCGGATTGCGCTCTCGCGCCTCGGTTATGAGGTCGAGACTGCCTCGTCGCCGACGGACGCCTTGGAAAGGTTGGGGGCTGGCCGGTTTGATCTTGTGATCACGGATCTTTTTCGTCCCGCAGCAGCAGATGTGGAATTCCTAGCGAAACTGCGAAACCTCGCCCCCACAATCAGAATTATCCTTGTGAGCGGCGATCACGATCCTCCGGGCGAAGTTCTCAAGCAAACTGACCTCTTCATCGAGAAAGCCTATTCCGTCAGCGCCCTGACAGATTCGGTGCGGCGAATGCTGAATCGGGACAAGATTCGGCGCATCGGGTAAATATTCGCTTTCAATCTCCATGTGCGACGCTTTTTGATTAGTCCTGCACGAACTCCTTCAACTCGGGATAGTGCTCAACAAGGGTTTCCGGAGCCCTTACCTTTCTGCCGCTGAGCATCTGCTTTAATTCCAAAGCATTTACGGCTGCTTTGCCTTTGTAATGGTTGTTGGTCACCGCAAAAGTCTTCTCCGCCTTCTCCGCAAGACGCTCAATTTTCTCTTTCCACGGCTGCAGCTGCTCGGGTTTGTAGAGGTAGTTGTAACGGTCGTCCCGATTGTCCGATTGGAACCACTCCTTGTAGTTTCGCCCGTGAAGACGAACATAGGCGATAGAAGAGGTCGCGTATTCGGTGGCGCGCAGCGCTCGACCGAGCATTGGCTGATCGATGTTGCAGAACGCTACGTTCTGCGCGGAAAACTGAGCTAAGACTTCCGGAATATTCCAGGTGCTATGCCTGACCTCTATTACAAGAGGATATTCTCGAAAACGCTCGACTAGACTTTGCAGGTAGTCCTGGTTGTCGTCAGTGTTCTTGAATGAAATGGGGAACTGAATCAGAAGTGCGCCTAGCTTCTCGCGCTCGGCAAGGGCATCGAGTCCGGCTTTGGCCTTGACTTCGTCTTCCTGCAACGGGTTCAGCGTCGCCGCTGATGTCGATTGCAACACGGACCCGGGCGCATGGGTAAAACTGCGAAACAATTTCGCCGTGAATTCAAAATTGGGATTCACCTCCTGCACGAACTCGCACCATTGTTTCGCCGTCCTGGGCTGGATGTGCCCATAAAAAGATGTGTTGATCTCGCAGCAATCAAAGTACTGAGACAGAAATTGTAGTGGATGCTGCCGTTTCTTGAGTCCCGGAGGGTAGACGATTCCCTCCCAATCTTTATAGGAAAACCCAGCGGTTCCGATGAGGACTTTCGACGAATGCGCCATCTTTGGCACCAGGGTAGCCCAGCCTCTTCTATGGCCGTGCTTAAGCCATTTAGCGGCCTGATACGACACCCAGCCTTCTATAATTAATAAAGGTAGTCAGTCCTCTCTGAACAGCCGTTTGGGACGCCGCATTGACTCCCCTCGAATTGTTATGTCCAAGCCGACCATTGCCGTAGCCATGTCTGGAGGAGTGGATTCGTCTACCGTTGCGGCGATGCTGCGCCAGGAAGGGCATCCTGTTGTTGGACTCACGATGCAGCTCTGGAACCAGCGTCGGCTGGCCGGACGTGAGGGCATGCCGGAGCAAGTTCGTGGACGATGCTGTTCGCTCGACGACGTTTACGATGCTCGTCACGTGGCTGAACATCTTGGCATTCCTTACTACGTCGTCAACCATCAGGAGCGCTTCGAGCGAGATGTAGTACGGCCCTTCGTGGACGAGTATCTCTCCGGACGAACGCCGATTCCCTGCAGTCTTTGCAACAACCATTTAAAGTTCGATCAGCTTCTGATCACGGCACAGCAGATCGGCGCAGATTTACTGGCAACCGGTCATTATGCCCGGATTGAGTACTCCGAAGCTCGCGGACGCTGGTTGCTGCTGCGCGGTCGTGATTCCAGCAAGGATCAGAGTTACTTCCTTTTTGGACTTACCCAGGAGCAGCTCAGCCGCACGCTGTTTCCGTTGGGAAACATGTCAAAGACAGAAGTGCGCGAGCTCGCACATCGGCAGGGTCTCGCGTTGGCAGATAAGCCCGATTCACAGGAGATTTGTTTCGTACCTGGCGGGGATTACAAGCGCTTCATCGATGCTTATCTCGACGAGCAAGGTGAGGAGATGCCGGATACATCAGGCGAACTTGTAACCACCGCCGGCGAGGTGATCGGGGCCCACTCCGGCATTCACAACTTCACCGTCGGTCAGCGCAAGGGATTGGGAGTTGCCACAGGCTCGCCGCTCTATGTGATCGGTATTCGCGGCAACCAAAGACAGGTGGTTGTAGGAGGAGACGACGATCTGCGCTCGCGAACTCTGCGCGCGCGCCGTTTGAATTGGATTGCTTTCGACGGTCTCGATCGACCGATGCGAATCCGTGCAAAAATTCGCCATCGCCACGAGCCGGCAGCCGCGGAAATCATGATGGATGGCGATGAACTGCTCGTGACCTTCGATGAACCGCAGCGAGCAATCACTCCGGGACAGGCGGTAGTCTTTTGCGACGGCGACATTGTGGTCGGCGGTGGTTGGATCTGTTAAGAAGATTTGCCGGCGAGTCGCCTACACGAACATTCCTTCATCGTTCGGGCTACGACGTTCCTGCTGATGCCGGTCGCGCTTCTGGTGGAGAAAGGCGCCGACTCCCACACTAATTGCCTGAAGCAGACCGTTAACCCGGCGAACCGGTGAAAGCACCGAATTCGACATGGCTCCAGTCGTTCTTTCCACGCGTTCCAAAGTGCGTGTGAGGGCCTCGTCGGCTTGCGCGATCTTGTTGCGCGCGCGTACAGCGACTTCGACAGCGGTGTCTCCCAGCGTCGCAGCCTGCTCCTTGAGCGTGGCGGAAGCCTCCGTCAGGTTCGAGGTCATCTCTTTGATTTTCGGAGTAGCGTCGGCAACGATGTCGCGGGCATTCTCAACCAGAGGAATCGATCTGCGGTGCAGGTCCAGAGCGATGTTCTCCGCCTGCGCAGTCGCGCGCTTCACTGCTAAGTAGATTCCGAGCAGAATCAACATCTGCAGCACGACGGCAATCGCCGTGACCGCAATGAATACGGTAAGCAGGATGGAGTTCATGGTGGACAGGCTTCCGGCCCACCAATATTACTGACGGGCCGGGAAGCCGCTAACCTTTGTCGACCGCCTCGCGATAAGCCTGGCGTCCGGCTTCCACCGCGGACGTTATCTGGTCTTTCGAGCGATTGATCGTCTCTTTGCCCTTCTGCACCCACTGATCGGCCTGGGTACGGAGTTCCTGCGCATTTCGCGTGAGATAATCCCGTCCCTGATTCGCGGATTGTAAGATCGTGTCCCGCGTTTCCCTTCCCGATTTGGGAGCATAGAGCACGCCGACGAGCGCGCCAATACCTAGTCCGGCAAGAAACCAACCAATGCTGCTGCTGTCGTTGTCTGACATGACTGCCTCCACAAAATGCTCAGCGAAGCTGATGGTAACACAAAGCTGCTGAGCTCCTGAGCCGCTAAGCTGCTGAACGAAAAGCAGAAACACACGAAATTCCGATTAGGAGCTCAGCAGCTGAAAGAACCTGATAATGGACTCGATCCCGCGATAAAAGTTGGGAATGTGGAACTTTTCGTTGGGTGCGTGCAAATTGTCATCGGGCAGGCCAAAACCCATCATCACGCTCGGAATGTGCAGGTGCTTCTCGAAGTCGGCAACCACAGGGATCGAGCCACCGCTGCGAATGAAGACGGTCTCGCGACCAAAGACTTCCTTCATCGCCGCTTTCGCCGCCTGCACGTAATGATTGTCCGTGCGAATGAGCATAGGATCGGCGCCGCTGAGCTGGCGGATGCTGATCTGAATGCCGCGCGGGGTTATCGAATTCACGTACTTGGAAAAAAGAGCAAATACTTCGTCTGGGCGTTGGTTCGGAACCAGGCGCATTGAGATTTTCGCCGAAGCTCGCGCAGGAATTACCGTTTTGGCGCCCGCGCCGGTAAAGCCGCCAGGCATGCCGTGAACGTCGAGGGTGGGACGCGCCCA
>JAFAUE010000149.1 GCA_019243475.1 Acidobacteriota bacterium
GAGGATCATTCAAGCCGGCAACGCCGGTGATGGTGATCGGCGTGGAGTTGAACAGTGCCTCGCCGCGCGCGACTGAGGCGCGAGGATCGCTGTAGGGCAGTTTCATCCACGCATCGAACGGATTGAAGACGGCAGGAGTAAAGGGTCCGCTGTTGGGATTCTCAAACTGCGGAATCTGTGAATTGACGCCGATAAAGAATGGCTGATCGACGAGCGCCTCCGGACCTCCGGTGGCGCCGTGGACGTCGAGCCGGCCAGTATCAAAGCCGATGCTTTGCGCGGTGAAGAGCGCCATCTCAAAGTTCACGATCTCCTGTTGCTCTGCCGGAGTGGGACGGGTGCCATCGCCTTGCGCGTGTCCGGTGGTGGCGTCGACGGACTGATGCGCCAGGTCACTCTCGAGCGAATTCGGATAGTTTGCCGGAAGGATCTTGGTGGTACCGGTCAGCGGCGACGACTCGCGGCCGTCCCACATGAGGGCGCTCAGGAAGCGCAGATTGGTGGACGCGAGCGGGCGGCGATACTGCGAGATCGTGTCGGTCTCATTGCAGCCGTAGGGATTGGAGACGCTGACAACGTCATAGTCGGCGTTGGCGGGAACGGCGATAGCAATGCGTATCAGACCGCGGGTTCGCAGCAGGCTGTAAGCGGCGCGGCGTCCCTCGACGGTCGAGACGTCGATGTTGTGGGCGCAGTTGGAGCCGTCAACGGTGCGGAAGATCGGGTCGGTACCCCCGCTGAGGTCGAAGCGCAGTTCGACATTCGCGGCCGCCACCGACATGCCGTCGCTGGGTTGATGACAGGTGCCGCAGGAGCGTCCGTTACTCCCTATGCTCTTGAAAAAGATGTTGTTAAGGTCAATGTCGCCGGTCGTGCTGTAGGTGCTCGATGCGCCGTTGGCGTTGGGAAATGGCACGCCGTTGGGAATACTAAGAAAAGAGGGGAACTGCTGTCCCACCGCCGCCGTCGCCATAAAACCAAGAATTGCGATCCACAGGATGTTCTGCTTTGCCTTCACAACACACCTCTCGTTGAATTAATGGCAGAAGGTCGCAGGCTCTACGGTTGGGGTCAAGGAAAGCGAGGTGAAGAATAGGTGGGATGAAGGTGAAGGTCTAAACCATTAATTTGATTTGCCTTCCTGCAATCTTCCGGGAGACAATCCTGCGTACTTCCCCCCAAGGACAGTTCTTGTCTTCATCCTGCAGATACAGCTTTGGAGCTTTTGAGGCGCATGCCGGCACGCGCGAGCTTTACAAACATGGCGTGAAGCTGAAGCTGCGTCCGCAACCGTTCCAGGTATTGCAGGTGCTTCTCGATCGGCCCGGGGAGGTGGTGACGCGCGAGGAGTTACAGCAGATGCTGTGGTCGTCGGACACCTTCGTGGATTTTGAGCATGGACTGAATACGTCGATCAAGGAACTGCGCGGCGTGCTGAGCGACTCGGCCAGCGAACCGCGCTACATCGAGACGCTGCCGAAAATCGGATACCGGCTGATGGTGCCGGTGAGCCGAGTGAGCGCGATGGAGGCGGCCGCTGCAGTAGGCGAGGCGCCGGCTGTAGCTTCTGTCGAGTCAATCCAGGCAGCGCAGGAGATCCGTCAGCCCGAAGCCGGCGTTGTGCAGGCGAACCCTCCGATTGTGACGGGGCGACGATATGGCTGGTTCATAGTGGGCGCGGCTTTAGTGCTCTTGCTGGCGACGATTGGGTTTTGGCGATGGCAGCGCACCAGGACTCGCGCGCAGGTGCCGCCGCAGCGGCAGATGCTGGCGGTGCTGCCTTTCGAGAACCTTACCGGCGATTCGCAGCAGGAATATTTCAGCGACGGGCTCACAGAAGAGATGATTTCCCAAATTGGGAATATGAATCCACAGAGTCTCGGCGTGATTGCCCGCACCTCGGCCATGCATTACAAGCACACTCAGGAAGCTCTCGACCAGATCGGTCGCGAGCTAGGCGTGAACTACATTCTCGAAGGCAGCGTGCGACGTGACGGCGATCGTGTTCGTATCAGCGCTCAGCTTATTCAGGTGAAAGACCAGTCGCACGTGTGGGCAAAAGAGTACGACCGGGAGCTGAGGCAGCTGCTGCGGCTTCAGAGCGAGATCGCGCAGCAAGCCGCCGGCGAGATTCAACTCACGTTGGCCGGGCATCGCATTGTGGCAGTTCGTCCAAGTCCATCCGCAGAAACTTCCTTCGAAGCTTATGACCTCTATCTCAAAGGGCTCTATTTCTTGAACCAGAGATCAGGACCGGGTTTCGATAAGGCAGCCGACTATTTTAAGCAAGCCATCCATCAGGATCCGAACTATGCGCGAGCTTACGGCGCCCTTGCCAATACGTATGGATTGATGGACATATGGTCATTGCGACCGGCTAAGGAGGCAATCCCTCAGGCCCGCGCCGCTGCGCTGAAGGCTCTGCAGCTCGATCCGTCCGTTGCCGAAGCACACACATCGCTGGCGCTGATCGCAGAGCGTTACGACTATGACTGGAACGCAGCGGAAAAAGAGTTCCGGCTGGCCATTCAGCTTGATCCGAGCTATGCGACCGCTCATCAATGGTACGGCGAGTATCTTTCATTTCAAGGCCGCTTCGATGAAGCGCTGGCGGAAAGCGAACGCGCGCGGCAGCTCGATCCTATGTCGCTCATTATTGCCAGGGATGACGCTTTCATCCTGTTTCGCGCGCGACAATACGATCGCGCCATTGCTGAAGGCCGCTCAGTTCTCGAGAGGGATCCGAATTTTAGGGCTGCATGCGGCTTCTTGATTCTCCCCTATGCAAAGACTGGCAAATTTTCTGAAGCTCTGGAAGTTCTGAATCGCGACCTTCTCCCTTCTGATCGTAAGGAGAGAAATATAGACGAAGCAGTTATTTACGCCCTGTGGAATCGGCCGGCGCGAGCTCGGCTCGCAGTTGAAAAGCTGGAGCACTGCTCTCGCTGTGGCAAGGTATACCCGCAAGACTTGCTGCGCGCATACGTTGCTGTGGGACGCAACGACGATGCGATCGCACAGCTGGAATTGATGTACGCTGAACGTTCTCCGATGATCACCATCCTCAAGACTGACCCTTTTTTCGATCCACTGCGCGGCGATCTGCGATTTCAAGCGTTTCTGCAAAAGGTTGGGCTAGCGCAATAACCCAGCAGCATCCGAAGATGGGCTTGGCGGGTGAAAGTTCGAGAACATCATTCCGAAAAACCGGCGAAGCGAGTACTCTCTCGAAATCACACCCTGCGAACAACGCGCAGAGTGCGGCACCCACAGCCAGGTATGTCGGCGAAAAACGCAAAATCGTGAATGATATGGTGGCGCCACGCGCGAGTGGAGTTGGGATTCAAGTCCTTGGTCATCGAAGCGCTCGCCGCTGAAAGTGAAGCGTCGAATTTAGATTTACGAACTGACCCAATCAAAAAAACGCAAGCGAACACTTGCGGGTACAAGCTTCAATCCCTTGGGAATTCCCTTGTGTGATTCGTGATAGAGATGGCTGTGGTGCCACTTTGAGAATGCCTCCTCACTTTCCCAATATGTCACAAGCCAAATTTCCGCGGGAAGTTCGCGTGGACTGATCACCTCCATCCGCACAAAACCCGGGGCTTGCTCCACAAGATGGGGGCGGTCTCTGAACGCCTGCTTTACCTCGTCGGTCTTATCGTTAGCCACTGTGAACTGGCTGATGGCGATAAACATGGTGCTGTCCATTTAGGAGTTGTTAGGCTATGAGTCGGTTGGCGATCTCGACTGCATCGCCAATGCATTCGGCGTAAGCGTCTGCGCCGATCCGCCTACAGAGTTCGCTGCTGGTTGCGCGGCCTCCGATCAAGATCTTAACGTGATTACAGCTGCGGGACTCCTTAAGTGCGTTAACGAACGATTCAAGATATCGAATGTTGCGGGGAAAGGTGACCGAAACGGCGACAATCGACGGTTTCTCCTCGCAGATGAATCGAATGGCACTCGGAGTCGGAGTGTCCGGACCGATGTACTGTACCTGCCACCCCTCGATCGTCATAAGGTCTGCAAACATCCTCAACGCTATACAGTGACGTTCGCCCTGAACGCACATCGCCAGAATACGCACCTCGCGTCCTGCTCTGGAGGGCACGAGGTGGCGGAAAAGTTCCGACATCACGATTTCGGTTGCCGCTGTGCAGTAGTGTTCATGAACGACGGTCAGTTTACCCAGTTGCCAAAGCCGTCCGATTTCCTGCTGAACTGGAGTAATGATGTAGCGATAAATATCCTTAACACTGGTGCCCTTCGACGATTCTTTCAGCACGATCTCCGACGCCCGATCACGTTGAAAATGAAGAAGTGCCGCCAAGTAGGCATTGGCCGCGTCTGCGAAAGGTCGCTCGGGAGCAATGCGGGAGGGAAGATCGGTCGGAAGATCGGGCAGGGCAGTGATCGCTGCCTGCAGATACTTGGAAACGACAGACCATTCCCGTTTTGATATCTTGCTTTTCAGCACCGATCCGAGGTGCTTGAGATTTTCAATGAGATGAGAGACACCGATGTTTCGGCTGTGAAGTAGGATTTTCGCCCACGCGCAGTAGTCGACAAACTGATCGACGGATTCAGCATGGAGAGCGGTTACAAGGAACTCCAGGTGATATTCCGCGTCCTCCACACATCTGGCGCGACCCCCAACTCCATAACGCTGGAGGCTGGTATCCGAGTTGTAATGGCGCTTGACCGATTCGGACGCGAACTCTTGCATGTTGTCCGCGATCGTCTGGGCCGCTACATATGTGGCTGTCGGCTTCGCTACGGGTCGCATTTGCAGATTCAAGTCAGGTTCCGACGACTCGAAAGCCGGGTTTACTTTTCGCGAGGCAGAAGAGGAGGCTCGGCGCATTATTCGCATTTTAGCAATGAGGGCACCACTCCAGGCGGGAGTAGTAGTGTCCTTCGCTTCGCCTACAGATATTTGGCGGGTGGCAAGCCTTCACGTTGTTCCCCTCTGCTGTCGGAATCGCACCCTGCGAATATCGCGAAGAGTTCGCCACCCGCTACTATTTCCCTTTTTGGTCCGCAATCCATTTGTCTGTGCGCGCTTCGAGGAGATCCAACGGCAGGGAGCCTCCGTCGAGCATTTCGTCGTGGAAGGCTTTGATGTCGAATTTTGGGCCTAGTTCTTTGCGGGCGCGTTCGCGTAGTTCCAGGAATTTGAGTTGGCCTATCTTGTAGGCGAGCGCCTGTCCGGGGATGGCGATGTAGCGATCGGTTTCCGACTGGATGGTCGGCTCGTCCACGGAGCCTGTCTTGCGCATGAACTCCACTACCTGATCGCGCGACCAGCCTTTGGAGTGAATGCCGGTGTCCACTACGAGTCGAACAGCGCGAAACAGCTCGGAGCTGAGGCGGCCGAAGTCCGACGCTGAATCCTGGTAAAAGCCGACATCCTTGCCCAGCTGCTCGGCGTAGAGCGCCCATCCTTCTGTATAGGCCGTGCTCCCCGCGCCGCCTCCGCCATGCTGGCGAAATTTCGGCAAATCGGTGAGCTGCTGTTGGATCGATTGCTGCATGTGATGTCCGGGAATGCCTTCGTGGTAGGCGACGGCTTCATCGTCGATGGTCGAGCGATGCTCAAAGTTTGAAGTGGCTACGACTACGCGTCCGGGCCGCTTCCCATCTGGAGTGCCGGGAACGTAGTGCGTGGCGGCGGCAGACTGGAATGGTGGAATTGCCTCCACAGTGACCGGGGACTTAGGCAGGAGTCCGAAGAGCTGAGGCAGCTTGGGTTCCATCTGCGCGATGTAGTGACGAAAGTCGTCGAGGATCTGGTCGGCCGAAGTCGGTGTGTACTTGGGATTGTTGTGC